>CBFGZI010000011.1:0-48193 GCA_965653225.1 uncultured Propionibacteriales bacterium
CTCGGTGACATCCTGTGCGCGCTGGCCGGCTGACCCGCCACGCACGCGCCGCCCGCACCGGCACCGCCCGCGCCGGCACCGCCCGTGCCAGCACCGCCGGCTCCGGCTCCGCCCGCTCCGCCGGCACGCTGACACCGGCACCCTGACACCGGCCACAACGGGGGACGGTTGACGATCCCTCCCAGCAGCCACCACACATCCGGAGGCTCTGCTGGGAGGGATCGTCGCGTCAGTCCACCTGCCTGGCCGGCCGTCGCGACCAGTGGCCGACACCGAACACCGTGAGGCAGGATGGTCCACAGGGGCGACGCTGCGCTCAAGGCTGCGGGAGGGCCGCCATGAACCAGGCTCTGCTCAACTCGATGACGGTTGCCGAGCAACGACTCGTTGCTGAGACCTCGCGCGACGCGATGGCTGTGCTCGACGAGGAAGAGCTGCTGGCGTTGCACTCGCGGATCCGCCGCGCCCGCGCCAAGTACGTGAGCAAGTACCGCCGGAAGGCAAGCGGAGCAGTCGTGAAGCGTGGTGGCCGCGGCTTCAGCTACCCGAAGAACCAGCGGGAGCGAGACAAGGCCGAGGTCTTCGAGACGGCGTTGGCGTCGGTCAGCAAGGCGGTCGGCGCGCGTGCGGCGGGCGCCGCTGCAGAGCTGAAGGCGTCCCGGCTGGCGGCCGCCCGGTCAGACGGGTCCGGCCCGAGAAGGGCCGCCGCCCGCGCCGCCTCGGCGCGCAAGCCGGCAGCCTCCCGGCCGCGTGGGGCGAAGAAGACCACCGGAGGCATCAAGAAGGACGCGTCGACCCGCGCAACGGGCGCCAGGCGGCAGGCCAAGCGCGACGCGCGCTGATCGTTCACCTTCGCGGCGGTAGCAGCAGGCGCCCCATGCTGCCGCAGCCTACGGCTGGGGTTCACCCACGCTGCGTGGCACCGTTGGCTGCCCTTGTGGAAGCCTGGCGGGCATGGCGGCACGGTCACGGCAGGGCCAGGGCTCGAACGGCCCCGGTGCATGGTTCTTCGCCGGGTACGCAGGCATCGCCGGCTTTGTGGCGCTGGAGGCGTGGGCCCGTCAGCCTGGCAGCGCATCGAGCCTCGAGGCATCAGCTCGAGACCAGGGCACCACGCGGATGATCATCACCGCGTACGCGGCCGCCGCCGAGCTGCCGCTCCTGCTGCGGCACCTGCCGCTGCCATCGCTGCCACGCGGCGCGGGGCCGGCAGGGCTGACGATGCAGGCTGGCGGACTGGCGCTGCGGGCCTGGTCGATGCGCACGCTCGGAGCGGCCTACACGCGGACGCTGCGCACCAACGAGCAACAGCGCGTCATCGACCACGGCCCCTACCGCGTGGTCCGCCACCCCGGCTACTCCGGTTCACTGCTGACGTGGATGGGGTTCGCGCTGGCCTCCCGCAGCGCACCGGTCATCGTGCTCGTCGCCGGACTGCTGGGAAGGGCCTACCAACGACGCATCAGCGCCGAGGAGGAGCTGCTGAACCAAGACCTGCCCGGCTACCGCGCCTACAGCCGGCGCACAAAGAAGCTCGTCCCATTCGTGTGGTAGCCACGCGCTGACAGTCATGGATGCGGGGACCGCCCCGGAGCTGTGCTGTCGCTCCTGGCCGGCCCCCGCCGTTCATGTGGTGATTCAGTGCCGCTTCCGGCTCAGCAGCCCATCTGCGTGTGCAGGTTCTTGAAGGCCTCGGACACGGCCTGGCCCTCGGCGCGGGTGTCGGTCTTGGCGATCACCGCGTGCCTCAGCGCGTCCAGGTAGCCCTGGATGGTGGCGCGCTCCGCGGCGGTGAAGGCACCCCGCTCACGCTGCTCCACCAGCGCCTTGATGCTCAGCCGAAGCGCCGAGCGCTCGACCTTGCTTCCCGCGGTGTGCAGCTGCTGCCGCAGGTCCGCGATCTGCTGGCCGAGCGCCTGTCGCTTGGCCGCGGTTGTAGCGTCCACGCCGCGGTAGGTGTGCAGCGTGTCGACCATCGCGTGCGCGAGCGCCGAGCGCCCAGCATTGGACTTCACGTCGTCGCGGAGGCTGGCCACCAGGGTGTGCACCTGGCCGGAGACCTCAGCGCCGGAGACGCATGGCCCGGCCGCCATCGCCGAGCCCGCGGAAAGCGAAAAGACGACCGCCGAGGCCGAAGCCACCGCGGCGAGACGAAAACCCGAGATCATGATGCCCTCCCGATAGAACCGATCCCCCGAGGTACGTCGGAAACGTAGCCCTGCAAACGCCTTGCTGTACGCGAAACTCGCAAAATGGCGGACTCCAGCCTGAGCGACCCGGAATACCGGCCTAGGCCGAGGACCGGGCGCCAGCGGGGGCGGGCGCTTCGAGGGCCGGTTCCGCGGGACCGTGCCGGAGTACGGCGTCCCAGAACTCGCGCGGGCGGGCGGCGGGTCGTGTGCCTGCGACGAACTCCCGCAGGATCCACACCACCTGCGCGGGGTGGTCGTGGTGCGGGAAGTGCCCGGTGTCGGGCAGCACCCACACGCGCGCCGAGGGCGCGCAACGGCGGGCGATCTCGGCGTGCCGGGCCGGGATGATCGCGTCGTCGGCACCCCAGATCACGCAGATCGGCAGGTGCTGGAGCAGGTAGGCCCGGTCGGTCATGGTCACCACCTGTCCGCGCCAGTCGACCAGCTCGCGGGCGACCTGGCGCAGCGCGGCACGGGAGGCCGGGTCGGCCATCCGGTCGTAGGCCTCGGCCAGCTCGTCGGCGTCACGCAGCCAGGGAATTCTGGAGCCGCCCAGCACCCGCAGGGCACTGCGAGCCACCCCGCGTACCGGACGGAAGGTCAGCCCGTCCAGCACCACGCCGGCACCGGGCAGGGTCAGCGCCCGCACCAGAACCGACACGTCCGCACCCATGCCGCCCGGTGCCAGCAGCACCAGCCGCTCGATGCGCTCGGGGTACTGGTAGGCCATCTGCATCGCTACACCACCACCCAGGCTGTGCCCCACCACGGTGACCCGGTCGACATCGAGCAGGGTGAGCAGGTCACGCACGATGTTGGCGTAACCGGCGACGCTGTAGTCCCCGCGCGGCTTGTCCGACTGCCCGTGCCCGAACAGGTCCGGCGCGATCACGGTGAAATGGCGCCTCAGCTCATGCAACACCGGATCCCAGGTGTGGTGGTCACATCCGAGCCCGTGCAGCAACAACAAAGCCGGGCCGTGGCCGGTCTTGACGTAGGCGCATCGGTGCCCGTGGATCATCACGCTGTCCACGGCGTACGCACCCCGCGCCTCTTGTGCCATGACTTCATCATCCGAGTCGGCAGATGAGGAAAGGATGAGTCCGACGGCCACTAGCCTCGATGACGAGAACCTCCGCAAGGGACGACGCGACGATGACCACCGATCTTGACCTGGCCGGCTACAAGGCACTGAGCTTCGACTGCTACGGCACCCTCATCGACTGGGAGGCAGGCATCGCCGCGGTGCTGGCGGCATGGTCCCGTGAAGCGGGCCTCGACCTCACCGACGAGGAGCTGCTGCTCGCCTACGCCGGCAACGAAGCGGCCGTCGAGCGGGAGACCCCCGCGGCGCTGTACCCCGACGTCCTCGCCACCGCCTTCCGCCGGACCGGGGAGAGGCTCGGTCGCCCGGTCACCGACGAGTGGGCACAACGGCTTGGCGGCTCGGTACCGGATTGGCCGGCGTTTCCCGACTCCGCGGTAGCCCTGGCTCGGCTGGCCGAGCGCTACCAGCTGGTCATCCTGTCCAACGTGCACCGCGACGGCTTCGCGGGCAGCAACCAACGGCTGCACGGCCACTTCGCCGCGATCATCACCGCCGAGGACGTCGGCGCCTACAAGCCTGCCGAGAACCACTTCCGGGCCCTGGACGCCGCACTCCCCCAGCTCGGCGTGGACCGCACGGAGCTGCTTCACGTCGCGCAGAGTCTGTTCCACGACCACGTGCCCGCCAAGCGCGAGGGGCTTCGGTCGGTGTGGATCAACCGGCGTCACGACAGACCCGGCTGGGGAGCCACCCCGGAGCCGTCCGAGGAGTGGTCGTACGACCTCGAGTGCACCTCGATGGCCGCCTTCGCCGATGCCGTCGACCGAGCCTTCGCCGGCAGCGACGCCAGCAGCCGACCGTCATGAGTCGGGGCTGGTGGCGATCCTCAGGTAGGCGTACGACGGGCCGCGGCCGGCTTGGCACGCGGGTTCGGCTGGGTCGTGTACGGGTCGGGGTGAGGAAGTAGTCGGCGCTGAGCCCGAGGGAGGGCACTCGCGGCCGCGGGCTGCCGAGGCCGCCCTTGGGGCAGGCGGTGCCGAGCCACCGAACGTGCCCGACCAGCAAAAGTCGGTCAGGAACAGCCATCCCGGGTCGGCCGCCTGCTCGGCCAGCCCGCCGGCGAAGTGGTGGAGGCCCTGACGCGTAGCGTCGCCAGTGACTGGTCATCGCTGACAAGGAGCCCCGATGAAGCTCTCGACTCGCAACCAACTTCCCGGCACCGTCACCGCGATCACCCGGGGGGAGGCCATGGCCGTCGTGAAGGTACGCCTCGACGGCAGCGACCACATCGTCACCTCGTCGATCACCAAGGACGCAGTGGCCGATCTCGGGCTTGCCGAGGGAACGCAGGTTCTGGTTCTCGTCAAGTCCACAGAGGTGACGCTCGCCGTCGACTGACCGCCGCTTGCAGGCAGCCTGAGGGTGCGGTAGCCACCGCGCAGGTACCCTCGAATGACCATGGAGGAGATGAAGGCACGCCGCGTCGTCGACCAGCTGCGTGACCGCGGGACGGACGCCGACCTGGCCAGGGTCGGTACGTACCAGTTCGGGGTCAACATCAAGCTCCCCGACGGCCGCGAGGCGACCTGGGACAGCGACGGCACGGCCGGGCTCGAGGCCCAGGTGATGCGCAACGGAATGCTGGTCGGGTATGTCCCGGTGATCGAGGGCTCGGAGGACTACACCGAGGAGCAGATCATCGACGCGATCGTGCGTACCGACTACGACAGCCCGATCGCGTCACGGCGGCCCACGGCGCCTCCGCCCGCACCGCCCCTGCCGCGCAGGGGCGGGGTCTTCCGACGGTTCCTGGACGGCTTCCGCTACCGCTGACGGGGCGCTCGACCGGCTGGACCGATCGGGGCCGAAGCCTTGCCGAGCACGAGGACAATGTCAGCGTGGAGGCCCTTCCACTGACGTCGGAGGACCAGGCGATCCTGGCGCTGGAGAGCGCCACCGTCGTCGGGCACACCTGCAAGGTCATCCGGGTGGGGGCCGGGGCGCCCGGGCTGGCGGCCCTGCGCGCGAGGGTGGCCGAGCGCGTCGGGTCGACGCCCGCCCTGACCCGGCGGCTCGCGGAGACCACCGCCGGGCCGGCCTGGGTGCCGGACGACCGGTTCGACCTCACCGCCCACGTCGCCAGGGTGCCCGGTGCACCGCGCGAGCCCGGGGCGGTGCGCTCGGTGGTCGCCGACCTCTTCGCCGAACGGCTGGACCGGTCGCGTCCGCTGTGGCGCATCGACCTCGTGCCGGTACGCGGTGGAGGAGCCGCACTCGTCTGGCGCGTCCACCACGCGCTCGCCGACGGCACCACGCTGATGCGGTACGCGCACGACCTGCTCTGGGACACCACGCCGGCGGCGGCCGCACCGGCGCAGCACCACGCCATGTCCGCTGCCGACGACGACGCACGACGCCGCGGCCACCTGCTCGGCTTCCTGGCACGGGAGTTCGCCAGGACCCGCGACCACTCCCCCTTCGACGGGCAGATCGGAACCCGGCGGGAGGTCGCGTTCGCGTCGGCGCGACTCGACCGGCTTCATCGCGCGGCGAAGGACCTGACCGGCGCGACCCTCAACGACGCCGTCCTCACCAGCGTCGCCGGAGGCCTGCGCCGCTGGGTGCAGGAGCACCACGGCCACCTCGGCGTGGTCCGGGTGAAGGTTCCGGTGAGCCTGCACCACGAGAGCGACGACGCCGCGAACCGGGACTCCTTCTTCACCGTCAGCCTGCCGCTGAACGAGCCGGACCCGGTAGTCCGCCTGCGCGAGACACAGGCCGCGACCGCGGTCCGCAAGGCGGACGACGACGCCCAGACGATGGACACGCTGCTGCGGCACCTGGGCGACATCTCCCCCTCGCTGCAGCGGCTGTGCGTGCGGATCGAGCGGAGCCCGCGCAGCTTCGCGGTCAACGTCTCCAACGTGCCGGGACCACGGATCCCGGTGACGTTGCTGGGAGCCCCCGTCGACGGGCTGTACTCGATCGCCGAGATCGGCGAGCGGCACGCGCTGCGCGTGGCGGTGATCTCGCTGGCCGACACGCTGTCGTTCGGCATCTGCGCCGACCCCGCGATCGTCGAGCACGTGCAGACGATCGCCGACGGCATCGAGGCGGAGACGCAGGCCCTGTGTGCCGCCGCTCCCGGCTGAGCCGCGTCGGTACGCACCACGAGGCCCACCCGCCAGGAGGCGCAGGTCACATGCCTGCCTGTCACACCGCGCCGCGCCGGCTTGTCTTACCTAGGTAAGAACCGTCAAACGCAGAGGAGCCGGCCATGGAAGCCCGTCTCAACCTGTTCGCCAGCCCGACCGCGGGCAAGGTCCTCAAGCACATCGTCTCCGCCAACCAGGCGCTCTCGGGCTCGCCGCTGCCCGCTGCGACGCAGGAGCTGGTCAAGCTCCGCGCGAGCCAGATCAACGGCTGCGGCTTCTGCACCGACATGCACGCCAAGGATGCCGAGGCCGCAGGCGAGACCTGGCAACGGCTCAACCTGGTCGCGGCGTGGCGCGAGGCGACGGTGTTCACCGAGGCCGAGCGCGCTGCGCTCGAGCTGGCCGAGCAGGGCACCCGCATCGCGGATGCGGCCGGTGGTGTCACCGACGAGGCATGGAGGAACGCCGCCAAGCACTACGACGAGGAGCAGCTCGCCACCCTGGTGGCGCTGATCGCGTTGATCAACACCTTCAACCGGATGAACGTCCTCGTCCAGCAGCCCGCCGGTGACTACCAGCCCGGCCAGTTCGGATAACCCTGACAGCCCACGAACATCGCAGCCGCCTCGCCGGACCGGGTGGGGTCCGGCGAGGCTGCGGTCCTCAGCCACCGAGGTCGTCGGAGCGTCCCGCCTGTATGCGGGGCCACTGCGAGATCGGGCGCCCGTTGGTGCGGAACGGACCGGCGTCGGCGTCGAACAGTGGTCGTGGCCACCCGTCGGGCGTGTCCTCCCATGCCTCGCGCCGGCCGTAGGCGGTCATGTCCAGCAGCCCGTACGTGGGAGCCATCGGCTCCAGCCCGCGGCCGGTTGTCGAGTAGGTCTCGAACACCCGGTCCCCGTCCCGCAGGTAGCAGACCAGCGGTGCCGGCGACCGCGGCCGGTCACCGAGCAGGGCGTCCAGCGAGTCCTGCGCGGAGTACCACGGCACGTCCCATCCCATGAAGTCGCGGTAGCGCACACTCGCGTCGTAAGGCCCTTGGCAGAGCGTCGCGTACGTGACGTCGCGGGAGTGGAAGTTCGACAGCTCGCGCACCTGGCCGTTGAAGAACGTGCAGCCCTCGCACTGGTCGGCGGCGGAGTGGCCGGCGTGCCACATGTGGAAGTACGCGATGAGCTGGCCTCGGCCCTCGAACACGTCGAGCAACGTGACCGGGCCGTTCTCGCCGGTCAGCGTGATGGCGGGGTCGACCTGCACCATGGGCAGGCGTCGCCGCGCTGCCGCGATCGCGTCGCCCTCGTGGGTGTGCGCCTTCTCGCGGACGAGCAGTGCGTCGCGCTCCTTCTGCCAGGTGGCCCGGTCCACCACGTGGGGCAGGCCGTTGCTCCTCGAGTGGTCGTTCATGGTGCTCGTCCTCCGTCCGTGCGGTTGGTACACCCACCGACGTTCGGGGGGTGGCGGGATTCGACATCGCCGCCGAGAATTCTTCAGAGCTCCTCGAGCCGTGCCTTCAGGTAGGCGCGCTCGGCGTCGGTGGCGGCGAGCGCGAACGCCTCGCGGTAGGCCTCGGCGGCGCCCTCGGAGTCACCGGTCCGCCGGAGCAGGTCGGCGCGCGTCGCGGGCAGCAGGTGGGAGTCGGCGAGGTCGCCCGACGCGGCGAGCTGGTCGACAAGTGCGAGGCCGGCGGCGGGCCCGTCGGCCATCGCGACGGCGACCGCGCGGTTGAGCCGCACGACCGGCGACGGCGCGTGTACGAGCAGGCCGTCGTAGAGGGTGACGATCCGCGGCCAGTCGGTCTCCTCGACGCTCGGCGCGACCGCATGGCAGGCCGCGATCGCCGCCTGCAGCTGGTACGGGCCCGGCTCCGACGGGAGCAGCCGCACGCCCTCGGCGATCGAGGCCTGGTTCCAACGCCTGCGGTCCTGCCGGTCCAGCGGCACGAGCTCGCCGTCGGCTCCGACGCGGGTGGCGCGCCGGGCGTCGTGCAGCAGCATCAGCGCGAGCAGGCCCCTGGCCTCGGGTTCGGGCAGCAGCTCGACGAGCAGCCGGCCGAGCCGGATCGCCTCGGCGCTCAGGTTCTGCCGGACCAGGTCGGCGCCGGCGGTCGCGGCGTACCCCTCGTTGAACAGCAGGTACAGGACCGCGAGCACCGACGACAGGCGCTCGGGCAGCAGGTGCGGGGGCGGCACCCGGTACGGGATCGCGGCCTCGCGGATCTTTCTCTTGGCGCGGGTCAGCCGCTGGTACATCGTCGGCTCGGGCACGAGGAAGGCGCGCGCGATCTCGGTGGTGGTGAGCCCGGCCAGTGTCCGCAGCGTGAGCGCGACGCGGCTCTCGAACGGCAGTGCGGGGTGGCAGCAGGTGAAGATCAGCCGGAGCCGGTCGTCCTGCACCTCGTCCGGCTCGGGCGGCTCGTCGACCTCGCGTGCGAGCAGCGCCGCCTGGCGCAGCTTGGCGTTGCCGGTGGCCTCGCGACGGATCCGGTCGGTCGCGCGGTTTCTGGCGGTCGTGGTGAGCCAGGCGCCTGGGTTGCGCGGGATGCCGTCGCGCCGCCACCGTTCGAGCGCGGCGGCGAACGCGTCCGCCGCGCTGTCCTCGGCGAGGTCCCAGTCGCCGGTGACGCGGATGAGGGTGGCGACGACCTGCCCCCACTCGGTCGCGAACGCCGAGGCGACCGCGGCCTCGACGTCGCCGCTCGGCTTCTGGGTCATTCCCAGACCGGTCGGACCTCGACCGTGCCGAACGCCGCGAACGGGTGCCCCGCCGCGATCTCGATCGCCTCGTCGAGGTGCGCGCACTCGACCACGAGGAAGCCGCCGATGAGGTCCTTGGTCTCCGCGTACGGGCCGTCGGACACCAGGGTCTCACCGCCGCGGACCTGCACCTTGGTCGTCACCGTGGGCCGGAGTCGCTCGCCCCCACGGAAGACGCCGCGGGCCACGAGGTCCTCCATCCAGGCCTTGTGCTCCGGCCAGGCGTCGATCTCCTGTGGTGGCTCCGAGTGCTCCTCGCCGTGCCAGATCACCAACGCGTACCTCACGACCCGCACCTCCCTTACCAGTCGACCTTAGAACCTGTGCGCCGACACCCGCCGGTTCCCGGTCAGCGGGCCAACAGGTGCCAGCCCACCCACGCCCAGACGACCACCAGCGCGACACGAACCACGGTGCGGGACCGAAGGGCGTCGACCACGTCGCCGAGCGGTGCGAACCCGAGCCGATGGGCCCGCCCGGCCGCGTGGAGCGCGACGGCGACCCCGCCGAGGAGCACGAACCCGAGGATGGTCACCGCGCGCATCGTCATCGACGCACCAGCCGGTAGCCGACGTACAGCCAGCAGCACCAGAGGACCAGCCGTGGCAGGGGCGATCCGGTCAGCGGGTCCAGCAACAGCGAGAGCGTCGGGTGGCTCGCCGAGGCGACGTTGTAGGCGGGCTGGGCCAGCCAGGCCAAAAGGTCCCACACTGCCGTCAGCGCGACGACAACCGCCCATGCCAGTGCAGTCCGGGACAGGTGCCCGCGGATGCGCCCGGCGTGCGGCCGGGTATTCCGAGCGCCGGCCAGCACGAGCACCGTGACGGCCGGCACCAGCACCGCGACCGACGCCATCGGCGTCAACGGAGTCGTCAGGGATGCGGCCGCCGCGTACAGCAGCACGCCGGCCACCGGCAGCACCTCGCGCCGCGTGCCCAGCAGACCGACGGTCACCCTTCCAGTGTCCCTCTCGTGAGCCTGTCGAGCGGCATCTACGAGGGACCGGCTACGAGGTCACTGTCGCCGTGGCCGAGCCGCCGAAGTTGCTGCGCACGGTGATCCGCCCGGGGTTGAAGACCTCGCCGCGCTGGTCGGAGTACCGGCCTCCGCCCTGGTTCGTCAGGTTGAACATGAAGCTGCCGGAGCTCGTGTAGACACCCAGGATGGCATTGGGGTTGGTGCTCGTCGCCTCGATCCTCAGCAGACCCGACTTCCAGGTGGCCTGCGTGATCCTGACGACGTCGCTTGCCGGCGGCGACCCGGGCGTGACAGTGACCGTCGTCGTCCTGGTCACGTCGAACCACCGCGCGGTGATGGTGACCGTCCTCGACGTACTGACCGGGGAGCTCGACAGGTTGAACGTGCCGCTCGAGCTGTTCGCGCTCACCACGGTGTCCTGCGGAACCTGCGCGACCGCAGGGTCGCTGCTGAACAGCTGCACAGACGCGCCCTGGGTCATCGAGCCGGTGAACCGCACGGTTCCGGTGGCGTTCTGGCCGCCGACCACCGACGTCGGTACCAACGAGACCGACGACAGCGAGGGGCCCGACGGAGTCGCGGCATTGACCGAGAGGTTCTGGGAGCGCGAGATGTTGTCGGGCGTCGCACCGGTGATCTGCACGATCGTCGGCGGCGCCGCGGCGTTCGACGTGATCGTGAAGGTTCCCGTGGTCTGCCCCGCCGGGATCGTGATCGACGTCGGAACCTGAGCCACGGACGGGTCGCTCGAGAAGAACCGGACCACGGTCGGCCCGGAGTCGGGGAAGCCGAGGCTGACGGTGCCGGTCGTCGACTCGCCGTTGCGTATCGAGTCGGGGTTGATGGAGAGAGCGCCGATGCTTCCCGCCGCCATGGCGCTGACCGGCAGCGCCAGCATTGCACCGAAGGTCGCGAGGGCCAGCAGCAGGCTCAGACACCGCGCCGGACTCAGGTCTCTGCGCAGCGCGACAGCACGGTTTCCAGACACTGCATCCTCCCGACCAGGTTGGGCGGGTGCAGCATCCCCAATCCGGGTGGGGCCAAACACAGGGCCCGCACCGCGACCATGCGCGTCCGGGTGGCGTGATCGGCTTCGGCGCCTCAGGCGGTGATGCTGAAGCCCACCTGCGAGACCGCGGCCTTGCACGCGGACTCGTCCTGGTCGCCCGTTCCGCCGCTGGCGCCGAGCGCTCCGACCAGGTTGCCTTCCCGGTACACCGGCACCGCGCCCGTCTGCGGGGTGAACCGCCCGTGGGTCATCGCGGTCACTGCGGTGGCGAAGTTGGGCATCGGCTCCATCTTGTCCTTCTGCGCGGCGCTCGGCACGCCGTAGGCGGCAGACGTCCACGCCTTGCCCTGCGCCACGTCGGCGCTGACCCACGGTGCGCCGTCCATGCGCACGAACGCGAGCAGGTGGCCGCCGGGGTCCATCACCGCGAAGGACATCGGGACACCGATCTCCTCCGCGGCGCGCCGGGCGGCCGTGGTCAGCGAGGTGGCGTCTTCGAGTGTCAGCATGGCGCCATCCTGCCCGCCGGCACCGTCGCCGAGGAAGCGGGGCCACCACCGCCGCGGCGCCTCCCGACCTCTGCGCCGCCGATCGGCCCGTCGTGCGGGCCCTGCAGCCCTGACGCGCGGCGCGCTGGTCCCCAGGGCACGCGCGCGTGAGGCATCGGCTCCGGTCCACCGCGGTAGTGTTTGAGCAGCAGGTACTTCGCCATGGTTGCTCCCTCGCCTCAGTCTGGTCCGTGGCGCCGGTCTCGGCACCACCAACCCTGGGACGGAGTTCGGGCGGAGATCTCGACATCGTGGTCCCGACGACGTGATGCCGGGCACGCGGAACGGACCCCTCCCCGGCAGGCGTTGCCCACCGCGACATGCCTCGAGTGCACCCGAATCTTGATCCATTCCAGAAAGTGCACCATACTGCCGCGGGTGCCGACGACCGCGAGCTTCGAGCAGATGCTGCGCCGGGCCGGGCTCCGCGTGACCGGGCCGCGGCTGGCGGTGCTGAAGACGGTGCACGCGCACGCGCACGCCGACACCGGCTCGATCCTCGGTGCCGTGCGAACGGACCTGCCGCGGGTGTCGCATCAGGCCGTGTACGACGTACTGCACGCGCTGACCGCTGCGGGCCTGGTACGGCGCATCCAGCCGTCGGGCTCGGTGGCGCGCTATGAGGCGCGGGTCGGGGACAACCACCACCACGTCGTGTGCCGCTCGTGTGGTGCCATCGCCGACGTCGAGTGCGCCGTCGGCGCGGCTCCGTGCCTGACCCCCTCCGACGATCAGGGCTTCTCGATCGACGAGGCCGAGATCACCTATCGAGGCGTCTGCCCGGAGTGTGTGGCGTCTTGACCAACCAGTTGACCGACAAAGAACATCAAGACAGGAGATGGTCGCCGTGACTGAGCGCGGCAGCGAGAGCGAAAACCCTGCGATTCCCTCCCCCACCCCGTCCGCGACCCATCCCATGACCAACCGGGACTGGTGGCCGAACCAGCTGAACCTGCAGGTGCTGCACCAGCACTCGCCGCGGGCCAACCCGATGGGCGAGGCCTACGACTACCCCAAGGAGTTCAAGGCCCTTAACGTCGAGGAGCTCAAGCAGGACGTCGTCGACCTGATGACGAGCTCGCAGGACTGGTGGCCGGCCGACTACGGCCACTACGGGCCCCTCTTCATCCGGATGAGCTGGCACGCCGCGGGCACGTACCGCATCGAGGACGGCCGGGGTGGCGGTGGCGACGGCTCGCAGCGCTTCGCGCCTCTCAACAGCTGGCCCGACAACGCGAACCTCGACAAGGCGCGCCGGCTGCTCTGGCCGATCAAGCAGAAGTACGGCCAGAAGATCTCCTGGGCCGACCTGCTCGTGTTCGCCGGCAACGTGGCCCTGGAGTCGATGGGCTTCAAGACCTTCGGCTTCGGCTTCGGACGCGAGGACATCTGGGAGCCTGAGGAGATCTACTGGGGGCCCGAGGACACCTGGTTGGGAGACGAGCGCTACAGCGGCGACAGGGAGCTCGCCGAGCCGCTTGCGAACGTGCAGATGGGCCTGATCTACGTCAACCCGGAGGGGCCCAACGGCAACGCGGACCCGCTCTCTGCCGCCCGAGACATCCGGGAGACCTTCCGCCGGATGGCGATGAACGACGAGGAGACGGTCGCGCTGATCGCCGGCGGCCACACGTTCGGCAAGACCCACGGTGCGGGTGACCCCAGCCTCGTCGGGCCCGAGCCGGAAGGCTGCCCCGTCGACCACCAGGGGCTTGGCTGGAAGAGCAGCTTCGGCACCGGCAAGGGCAAGGACACGATCACCAGCGGACTCGAGGGTGCCTGGACTCCCACCCCGATCACGTGGGACGACAGCTTCTTCAAGACCCTGTTCGGCCACGAGTGGGAGCTGGCCGAGAGCCCGGCCGGCGCCAAGCAGTACAAGCCGAAGGACGGCGCCTCAGCGGACGCCGTTCCCGACGCCCACGACCCCTCGGTCAGGCACGCCCCGATGATGGCGACGACGGACATCGCGCTCCGGGTCGACCCGGAGTACGAGAAGATCTCGCGCCGGTTCTACGAGAACCCAGACGAGCTCGCCGACGCCTTCGCCAGGGCCTGGTACAAGCTGCTGCACCGCGACATGGGGCCGGTGTCGCGGTTCCTCGGCCCGTGGGTCCCGGAGGCGCAGCTGTGGCAGGACCCCGTGCCGGAGGTGGACCACGAGCTGGTCGACGACAAGGACGTCGCGGCCCTCAAGGACAAGGTCCTCGCATCGGGGCTGTCCATCTCGCAGCTGGTGCAGACGGCTTGGGCGTCCGCGGCGAGCTTCCGCGGCACGGACATGCGGGGTGGCGCCAACGGCGCGCGGATCCGCCTCGAGCCGCAGAAGAGCTGGGAGGCCAACGACCCCACCGAGCTGGCCAAGGTGCTGCAGACCCTGGAGCAGGTCCAGCAGGACTTCAACGCCTCACAGTCCGGCGGCAAGAAGATCTCTCTTGCCGACCTGATCGTCCTTGGCGGGACCGCCGCCGTCGAACAGGCGGCCAAGAACGCCGGGCATGACGTCACCGTCCCGTTCGCGCCAGGGCGCACCGACGCCTCGCAGGAGCAGACAGACGTCGAGTCGTTCGCCGTACTCGAACCGCGCTCCGACGGTTTCCGCAACTACCTGCGGGCCGGCGCGAAGCTGTCGCCGGAGACGCTGCTGCTGGACCGGGCCAACCTGCTGACGCTGAGCGCTCCGGAGATGACGGTCCTGGTCGGCGGGATGCGCGCGCTGAACGCCAACGCGGGAGGCACCCGGCATGGCGTCTTCACCGACCGGCCCGAGACGCTGACCACCGACTTCTTCGTCAACCTGCTCGACCAGGGAACGGAGTGGAAGGCCTCCACCTCGGACGAGAACGTTTTCGAGGGCCGGGACCCCGGCACGGACAAGGTCAAGTGGACCGCGACCGACGTCGACCTCGTCTTCGGTGCGAACTCCCAGCTCCGGGCGATCGCCGAGGTCTACGCCAGCAGCGACGCGCAGGAGAAGTTCGTCCGCGACTTCGCGCAGGCGTGGGTCAAGGTGATGAACCTGGACCGGTTCGACCTGGCGTGACCCTGAACGGGGCCCCGGTCACGCGTGAGGTGACCGGGGGCCCCGCCACGCGCCGCTCGTTCGCGTCGAGGCGACTCTATGACAGCATCACACGTGATCTGGTCGTGCGCGACGGGCAAGCCGGACCCCCGTCCACGACACCGACGGCCTTCCCGACGGAGGTCCGACCATGCGCCTGCTGCTCATCTCCGACACCCACCTGCCGCGCCGGGCCCGTGCCCTCCCCGACGAGGTCTGGCGCGCGGTCGACGCCGCCGACGTGGTGTTCCACGCCGGCGACTGGGTGGAGGAGCCGCTGCTCGACGACCTGGCTGAGAGGTCGCGGCGGCTGGTGGCGGTGTACGGCAACAACGACGGGCCCGAGCTGAGGCGCCGGCTGCCCGAGGTGGCCGAGGTGAAGATCGAGGGTGTGCGGTTCGCGGTGGTGCACGAGACCGGTGCAGCCGCCGGACGCGAGCGTCGCTGTGCCGAGCGGTTCCCGGACGCCGACGTGCTCGTCTTCGGCCACAGCCACATCCCGTGGGACACCACGGCACCCAACGGCCTGCGGCTGCTCAACCCGGGCTCGCCGACCGACCGCCGCAAAGAGCCGTACTGCACCTACATGACGGCGACAGTGAACCGGGCAGGGCTCGGCGACGTGGCCCTTCACCGGCTCCCGCGCACGGCGGCGCCGGGGGCGACGCGTCGGCAGCCCCCACGCCGTTGAAGCGGCTGTCTCAGTCGAGGCAGAACTCGTTGCCCTCCGGGTCGGCCATCACGATGAAGCCGGCCTCCATCGGCGGCGCGGGCTCGACCCGGCGCTGCCGGGTGGCGCCGATGGCCACCAGCCGCTCGCACTCCCGCTCCAGCGCCGCCATCCGCTCCGCTCCCTCCAGCCCCGGCGCGGCCCGGACGTCGAGGTGCAGGCGGTTCTTCACGGTCTTGGGCTCCGGCACCCGCTGGAAGAACAACCGGGGTCCGACACCCGAGGGGTCGACCGCGGCCCACCGCTGGTCTCGCTCCTCCGGCGGCAGCGTCGCGGCGAACGCCTCCCAGGAGTCGAACGCGGGCGGAGGCGGCGGCGTGACGTAGCCCAGCACATGGTTCCAGAACAACCCCAAGGCCTGCGGGGCTGCGCAGTCGAACGTCACCTGGATCGCGCGGGCTTCAGCCATGTGCCGAACCTAGAGCCGCCCGCCGACAGCCTCCAGCCTGGCGGGTCAGGCGTGCTTGTCCGACGGCTGCCTGCCCGGCTGCACCGACCAGCTCGGCGGCTCGTCGTTGCCCGACTCCTCGTCGCGCTCCGCGTCGGCGGCGGTGGCCTGCACCTTGCCCGCGGCATGGTGCACCGGCGCGTAGACGGCGTAGAGCCGCATGGGCTCGTCACCGATGTTGGTGACGTTGTGCCAGGTGCCGGCGGGCACGAAGATCGCCCAGCCGTCCTCGACCTCCCGGTCGAAGTCGAGCCGGTCCTTCGCGGGACCCATCTGCACGCGGCCCCTGCCTGCGTCGAGCCGCAGGAACTGGTCGGTCTCGGGGTGTGCCTCGAGGCCGACGTCCCCTCCGGCAGGGATGGACATGAGCGTCAGCTGGAGATACTTCCCGGACCACGCGACAGCGCGGTAGTCCGAGTTCTGAACGGTTGCCTGCTCGAGGTCGAAGCTCTGCGGTTCCGGCCCGATGTCCTTGATGGTCATGCGCTCCTCCCCCGTCCAACGAACGGCAGCTCGCCGGTGGACCGTCGCGTCCGTCGGCCCGCCTTACGTCAACACTCTCAGACTCGTGACACCGGGCGGACCGGTTCCGTGAGCCCGCCGCAAAGGACCGCGGACAGAGCGCGCATAGTGAAGGTAAACGGGCTCTCGTCTGCATGGAGGGGCGATGTCGGAGGGTGAGCGTTCGAGCGGGGTTCCCGGAGCACCCCAGGGGCGTAGCGTCGAGGACTTCGAGGCGTCGTACGTGGAAGGGCGGCCACCCTGGGACATCGGCCGCCCACAGCCCGCGTTCCGCGACCTGGCGGATCAGGGCCGGCTGGCCGGGCGTGTGCTGGACGTCGGCTGCGGCACCGGCGAGCATGCGCTGATGGCCGCCGCGGCCGGTCTCGACGCGACCGGTGTGGACACCGCGGCGACCGCGATCGCGAGGGCCCAGCGGAAGGCGGACGAGCGCGGTGTCAGTGCCCGCTTCATGACCTGGAACGCGCTGGAGCTCGGTGGTCTCGGTGAGTCCTTCGACACAGTGCTCGACTGCGGGCTCTTCCACGTCTTCGAGGACGATGACCGGCCGAGGTTCGTCGACTCCCTGCGCGCCGCGGTTCCGGCCGGCGGCCGGTACTACATGCTCTGCTTCAGCGAGCTCGAGCCGGGCGACTGGGGGCCCCGCCGCGTCCGGCAGGACGAGATCCGGGCCAGCTTCGGTGACGGCTGGCGCGTGGAGGAGATCGCGGCCGCAACGCTCGAGATCACCATCGACCCGGGCAGCGTCCATGCCTGGCTCGCGTCGATCGAGCGGACCTGAAAGGCCGGAAAGGCTCGGGCAGTGGTGAGCGGCTGCGGACGTCGCGGTGACACCATGGCCAGGTGACTGTCATCAAGATCAACGCCATCACCGTTCCCGCGGACAGCGGCGACGAGCTCGCCCGCCGGTTCGCCGCACGAGCCGGTGCGGTGGACGACCAGGACGGCTTCGAGGGGTTCGAGCTGCTCAAGCCCACCGACGACAGGACCACCTGGCTGGTGGTCACCCGCTGGCGTGACGAGGCGGCGTTCGAGGCATGGGTCAGCTCGCCCGCGTTCGCACACGGCCATCGCTCGGCGAGCCGGGCCGAGAGCTCCGAGACCGGTGACGCGGGTACGCACGAACACGGCGCCGCACACGGGCACCACGGCGGTGCGGTCGGGACCCACAGCGAGCTGTGGTCGTATGAGATCGCGGGCGGGTCACCGGGCAAAAGCACATAGAACCAGCCCCCTGCCCGGGGGATATCTTACGACAAACCACGGCGAAAAGGACAAAGCCCCGGTTCCGGTTGATATTGCCGTTCTGGGGTCAATGACCGCTCACGTCGGTTGTACTCGTCTGGGAACACGGCGGCCGGGGCGGGAAGAGATGGCCGCCGGCGCATTGCATCCGGTCTGTCCGAGCACCGTGGGGGATTCGTCGTGCCTGCTTCGTCGCGCACTCGTCTGTGTCGCATGTCCACCAGGGCCGTCGCCCTGGCCGTTGCCGTCGTGCTGGGCTCCGCCGGCGCCGCATCAGCACTCACCGGGATCGACGTATCCCGCTGGCAGCACAACCCGAGCGTCAACTGGACCAAGGTCAAGGCGGACAACGTCTCGTTCACCTTCATCAAGGCCACCGAGGCGGCCAACTACGTCAACCCGTACTTCGCCTCCGACTGGGCGAACGCGAAGAACGCCGGCATCTACCGCGGCGCGTACCACTTCGCCCGTCCCAGCGTCGGTTCCGCGAAGCGGCAGGCGCACTACTTCGTCGCCCACGCCGGCAAGTTCCACGCCGTCGGCGACCTGCCGCCAGTCCTCGACCTCGAGTCGTCGGGCGGGCTGAGCGTGGCGAAGCTGCGGACCTGGACCGCGCACTGGCTGCAGACCGTCAAGGCGCTGACCGGACGTACGCCGATCATCTACACCGGTCCCTCCTTCTGGGAGACCGCGATGGGCAACAGCACGGCATTCCACGCGTACCCGCTCTGGATCGCGCACTACACGTCGACCCAGCCGCGGGTGCCGGGAGGCTGGCCGCGCTGGACGTTCTGGCAGCAGACCAGCACCGGACACGTCAGCGGCATCACCGGTGCCGTCGACATCAACCACTTCAACGGGACCCGCGCGCAGCTCGCGACCCTCGCACAGGCCGGCCCGGTGCCGGGCGACCCGACCACCCCGCCGGACCCGGGCACCACCACGCCCGACCCGGGCACCACCACGCCCACCCCGCCGCCCACGGGCACCACGCCCACCCCGCCGCCGCCGGTCACGAAGACCGGCACCCACGTCTCGCTCAGCCTGAGCAAGGACACGGTCTTCCAGAACCAGACCGTGCAGTTCGCCGGACGCCTCGTCGACGCGGGCGGGCAGGTGCTGTCGGGCCGGCACGTCTCCCTCTACCGTCAGCCGGCGGGGTCCTCCACGTGGACGAGGATCGCGTCGCCGACCACGAGCACGACCGGTCACTTCGCGGTGTCCTTCGCGGCGAGCGGCTCCGCGTCGTTCAAGATGGCCTACGCGGGGACCCAGCGCTACGCGGCCTCGGTCTCCGCAGTGCGGGCGCTCACCGTGCGGCAGCCGGTCCGCACCCAGGCCACTCTCGGCATCGAGCAGACCACCGGGACTGCGGTGAAGCTGTACGGGCACCTGACCACCGCCGCCGGCAGGGCGCTGACCGACAAGACGATGTACGTGTACCAGCGCCCCAACGGCTCCACCCGGTGGGCACTGGTGGCGCAGAGCTCCACGCTGTCGCCCACCGGCTGGTACCAGACGTTCGTGCGACCCTCGCGCACCTCGTCCTACAAGGCCGTGTTCCGTGGCGGGGTGACGCTCGCCCACACGGTGTCGAACCTGACCACCGTGCGGCCTCGCTGACGACTCGGCGACACCGCGCGGGGGTCTACGCTGACTCACCGCGAGCACGACCGACGTGCTCGCGGTGAGGAGTGTGACGTGCCGGGACGACCACCTTTTCCACCCTTCGACGAGGAGTCCGCGCGGCAGAAGGTCCAGGCCGCCGAGGACGGCTGGAACACGCGTGACCCTGAGCGCGTCGCCCAGGCCTACACCGTTGACTCCGTGTGGCGGAACCGCGACCAGTACGTCAACGGGCGCGAGGAGATCGTGGCGTTCCTGACCCAGAAGTGGCAGCGCGAGCTCGACTACGCGCTGCGCAAGGAGATGTGGGCGTTCCACGGCAACCGCATCGCCGTCCGGTACCAGTACGAGTGCCACGACGCCGACGGCCAGTGGTGGCGCAGCTACGGGAACGAGCTCTGGGAGTTCGAGGACGACGGGCTCATGCGGCGGCGTGAGGCCAGCATCAACGACCTCGCGATCAGCGAGTCCGAACGACGCATCTTCGGCGCGCGACCCGACGACGAGCGGGGCCTCCTGCTGCCGATCATGTGACGCGCCGCGCCGTCATCGAGCCCGGTCCAGCAGGCCGGGGGCGACGGCGTTCGCCAGCACCGAGATCGGCCGCCGGCGCTGCAGGTCCCGATGAATTCTGTCGGGCGGGAGAGTCATACCTGGCAGAAGCACCCGAAAGGAGACTCGCATGCCTGGTGCGTCCTCACCCGTCGTGGAGCCCCGTGTACTGCTCAGCGGGCTCGCGATGCCCGAGTCCCCTCGCTGGCACGACGGCCGCCTCTGGTTCTCCAACTGGGGGGCCGACGAGATCGTCGCGGTCGACCTCGACGGCCGCTCCGAGGTGATGGGCAGCGGCCCACCCGGCGCGGGCTGGGCGGTCAACTGGCTGCCGGGCGACCGGATGCTCGTCACCGGCAGCGAGCTGGTCCGCGTCGAGCCCGACGGCACCCGTGTCCGGCACGCCGACCTGAGTCACCTCTCGCCCTACGGCTGGAGCGAGCTCACGGTCGACGGACGGGGCAACGCCTACGTCAACTCGCTCAACTTCGACTTCGCCGACTTCCACGCCGTGATGAGCAGCGGCAAGGCACCGGGGAAGATCGCGCTGGTGACCCCGGAGGGTGACGTCCGTGAGGTGGCGAGCGAGATCGCGTTCCCCAACGGCATGGTCGTCACCCCGGACAACAAGACGCTCGTCATCTCCGAGTCGTTCGCCGCCAGGCTCACCGCCTTCGACATCGCCGACGACGGCACGCTGTCGAACCGGCGCGTCTGGGCCGACGGCGTCGGCCCAGACGGCATCTGCCTCGACGCCGACGGGTGCATCTGGGCCTCCAGCGGCGTCATGGTCAACGACTGCGCGCGCATCCGCGAGGGGGGCGAGGTCCTCGAGCGGTTCGAGCTCGACCGTCCCTGCTTCGCGGCCATGCTCGGCGGACCGGACCGCCGCACGCTGTTCATGCTCACCGCCGAGTGGCGTGGCACCGAGGGCATGGACGACGTCATCCGGGCGAGGACGGGACAGGTCCTGGTCGCCGACGCGCCCGCGCCCGGCGTCGGCTGGCCGTAGTTCCCGCGCGCGCCAGCTCCGCCGGCGGTCGTCAGCGCTCGACGCGTTCGTGCGGCGGCGCGTCCGGCGAGGACAGCTCCTGCTCGCGGTTGCGCGCGATCTGCCGGCGTGCGGCCGCCTTCGGGTCGGTGACCACCTCGGGCTCGGCCACGTCGCGAGCGGGAACCCACCGGGGACCGTGCTCGCCGAAGACATAGCGGGGCTCAGGGAAGAAAAGCAGCATGGCCATGTAGAGCACCGCGGCGCTGCCGATGGCGACGAACAGGCTGATGTCGACGCCGCCTGCGACGTTGCGCAGCGGCCCCACGATCAGCGGCGGGTAGTTGGCGAACAGCAGCGCGACGCCGGCGGCGGGGATCCACGCGGCCATGCCTCGCCAGTTGACCCCGGACGAGAACCAGTAGGCGCCTCCGCGCATGCCCAGGTTGAACGTCTGCACGTCCATCGGCCGGTAGTAGCCGCGCCGGGTGAGGTAGCCCAGCGTCATGATGACCATCCAGGGTGTCGTGCAGATGACGATCGCGCCGATGAACGCGTTCACGATCGAGATCAGGTCGAAGACCAGCCGGCCGACGAGGATGAACAGGAACGCGAAGGCACCGATCAGCAGCGAGGCCTGCACCCGGCTGAGCTGGGGGAAGATCGACGAGAAGTCCAGACCGGTGCCGTACAGCGAGGTGATGCCGGTGGACAGCCCGCCCAGGAACGCCACCACCATCAGCAGCACCGCGTACCACAGCGGGGAGATGTTGATCAGCGCGACCACGTAGTCGGCCTTGCCGGCCACCAGGGTCGCCGTGGCCACGCCGAACAGGAACGGCACGAGGGTCATGAGCTGGGCGGCCATGGTCGCGCCCAGCAGTCGCGCCGGCCGCGTGTTCGCGGGAATGTAGCGCGTCCAGTCGCCCAAGAAGGCGCCGAATGACACCGGGTTGCCCATCACGATCAGCGCCGACAGCACGAACGTGGGCCAGAAAGAGCCGAGCGCGAACGCCTGCTGGCCGGGGTCGTAGCCCGGGTCGAACACCGATGCATAGGCCACGGCGGCCAGCAGGATCAGCACGGTGTTGCCGACCACGACGATCCTGTTGATCAGCAGCATGAACGCGTAGCCGTAGATCACGACCACGATCACGAGCGCGCCCAGCACGGCGTAGACGATGCCGCGCAGCAGCTCTGAGTCGGGGAACCCGAACAGCCGCACGCTCGCGCCCACGACGGCGTCGCCGCTGACCCACACCGAGATCGAGTAGAAGGAGATCGCGGTCAGCAGGGAGAGGAACGAGCCGACGATGCGGCCGCGGACACCGAAGTGCGCGCCGGACGAGACGGCGTTGTTGGTGCCGGTCAGCGGGCCGAACAGGCCCATCGGCATGAGGAACAGCGCCCCGACCACGACCCCCACGACGGTGGCCGCGACCGCCTGCCACAGCGACAGGCCGAGGGCGACCGGGAAGGTCCCGAGGATGACGGTGGCGAACGTGTTCGCGCCGCCGAACTGGATGCGGAACAGGTCCAGCGGCCGTGAGTGCCGATCCTCGTCGGGGATCGTGTCGATGCCGTGTTGCTCGACCTCGGTCGCCTTGGGCCGTGCATGTGCGTCGCGCTGACCGTTCACGAGGCTCTCCTCTCGGACGACGGACCGACCCTAGCCACAGGGTTTACTTCTATGCAACCATCGTTTCCTATGCGGCTGAGGCGAATCGTGGACCTGTCCGCTCCGGTGGGACCGGACACCGTCGTGTACCCCGGCGACCCCGTGCCGCGCTTCGAGGTGCACAGCACGGTCGAGGCGGACGGGTTCAACCTGCTGTCGGTGGCGATGGGCTCGCAGTCGGGTACCCACGTCGACGCCCCCTACCACTTCGAGGACGACCAGCCCCGCATCGACGAGATGGACCTGGCGAAGTTCGCCGGGCCGGCTGTACGGGTCGACGCCACCGCGCTGCGACCGCGCTCCCCCATCACCTGGGAGCATGTCGCCCCCGTGGCCGACCGGCTGGCGCCGGGCGTGGTGGTGCTGCTGCACACCGGGTGGTCCGCGTGCTACGGCGGCCCCGAGTACTTCGACCATCCCTACCTCGACGCCGACGCCTGCGCGGGGATGCTCGCGCGCGGCGTGCGCACGTTCTGCATCGACGCGATCAACATCGACGAGACCCCGGACGACACCCACGCCGGGGTGGGCTTCCCGGTACACCACCTGATCGCGCAGGCGCACGGCGTGATCGGCGAGAACTTCCGGAACCTCGACCAGGTGACGTGGGACGAGCCGTGGGTGTTCTGCATGCCCATCCGCCTGCAGGGCGCCGACGGTGCGCCCGTGCGCGCGGTCGCACTCGAGCTGGGTCCCTGACCGACGCTCGCCTCACAGGGAGAAGTCGACCGGCCAGCCGTGATCGGTGAGGGAGCTACGCACCCGAGCGATGTCCTGGTCGGACGGGATGTCCGACGTCACCTTGGCGATGGCTGCGACGACGTCGGCCCGGTCCGCGGGGAGGGTTCCCGACTCGACCAGCTCGAGACTCACCTCCGCGACCTCGGCGTCGGTGAGCCGGCGCCGCAGCAGGGACACCAGGGGGATGTAGTCCTGTGCCGGCATCTCGGCGGGGTAGCCCTGGCGCAGCCACTGCACGATCTGCGACACCAGCCCGGGCCGCACCGACTCGTTGACGGTGGTGCGCTCGTCTGCGGCGGCGTCACGTCCCGACGACAGCGGCCAGCCCGCTGCTGCCAGCCGCCCCGAGACACGGGACACGTCTGCCACCGTCGGCGGGCCCTTCACGACCTCCTCGATGGCCTGCTGGATATACAGCGGGGTGATGATCGCCCTGCCGCTGCTGGCGTCGTGCGACAGCTGCTCGACCACGCTGTCCATCTCGCTCGCGGTGAGGCGGCGCTGGAGGATCCCCAGGAGGGCGACGTAGTCCTGCTGCGGGACACCCTCGGGGTAGCCCGCTCGTAGCCAGCCCAAGACCCGGGAGATGAGGTCCGGTGGCTGGTGTTCGCCTGGGCCGTCGGGCACCTGCTCGTCATCCCGCACGGCAGAGTGGTCGTCGGTCATCATGCTGGCTCCGGGGCGTTCAGCTCTTGGGCTGCAGGGTCGGGAAGATGTGGTCGAAGCTGACCTCGTTGCCCAGGCCTGCCGCCACGATGATCATGATGCCGACGACGACGCCGACCAGCACGAGTGCGAAGCAGATGATGCCGAGCACACGGTTGACTGCCGGCGACAGCGAAGTGTCCACACCCGCCCGTTCGCCGGCGCCCGAGGCCAGCACAGTCGAGCGCACTCCGAGCGCGAACAGCGCGGGCAGCCCGGCCCCGAAGACCAGCCCCGCGATCGTGACCCTCGAGGCCGCCGCAAAGAACAGTTCCCACATGCAGTCTCCCTAGCCCGCCAGTCTCGTCTTGAGGCGCGGCGTTTCTACCCACTCGTCGTTCACGTTCTCGGGGTTGATCGGCGCGCGCCGCGACCGCAGCCACATGAGGGCGCCGAGACCGACCAGGATCATCACCATCAGCACCGCTCCCGCGTTGCCGCCGAGCAGATGACCGATCCACCACATGACGGCTCCGGTGACGCCGGCACTTGGCATGGTGAGGCACCACGCCGTCACCATGCGGCCGGCGACCCGCCAGCGTACGAATGCACCCGGCCTCCCCAGACCTGTTCCGAGGATCGAACCGGTACACACCTGCGTGGTCGACAGGGCGAAGCCGAGGTGGCTCGAGGCCAGGATGACGGCCGCGGACGAGCTCTCGGCGGCCATGCCCTGGGGTGAGTTGATCTGGACGAGGCCCTTGCCCACCGTCCGGATGATCCGCCATCCGCCGAGGTAGGTGCCGAGGGAGATGGCGAGCGCACACAGTGTCTTGACCCACAACGGGATCGCATCGGTGTTGTGCCAGTCCCCGGCCGCGATCAGCGCGAGCGTGATCACACCCATCGTCTTCTGGGCGTCGTTGGTGCCGTGGGCAAGGGACACCAGGGACGCGCTGCCGATCTGACCGATGCGGAAACCGCGCTCGGTGGCGGCGACCAGCTTCCCGATCACCTTGAACACCAGCCAGGCGCCGACGCCGGCGACGACCGCGGCCAGGACCGGTGACATGACCGCCGGGAGGAGCACCTTGCCGACCACGCCATCGAGCTCGTCGCCGCTGCCGGTCCAGTTCACGGCCGACCAGCCGAGCCCGGCGACGGTCGCGCCGATGAGCCCCCCGAACAGCGCATGCGAGGAGCTCGACGGCAGGCCGAGCAGCCAGGTGAGTATGTTCCAGACGATCGCACCCACAAGGCCGGCGAGCAGGATCATCAACAGCGCCTGCCCACCGTCGGCCGTAAGGGACTCTTCGGGCGCACCGGACGACGTCTGGATGTCGACCACCGCGTTGGTCACAGTCAGCGCGACCTCGACGCTGAGAAACGCGCCGACCAGGTTGAGTACGGCCGACAGGGCGACGGCAACCCTCGGTCGCAGAGCCCGCGTCGCGATCGACGTCGCCATCGCGTTGGCGGTGTCATGAAAGCCGTTGGTGAAGTCGAAGCCCAGGGCGGTGACGATCACCAGGAGGAGAACGAGGTTGTCCGCCACCTTTCGATGGTCTGGCCACCCACGGTGAACAGCAATGACGAAGACGGGTCACTCCGGCTGATTTTTCAACCGGGATCGTCGCCGGGCCGACGCGGTGGCCGGGCGTGCCCGTGACGCCGGGTATCGGTTAGACCGCCGCGTGGTCGCGCTCGCGTCCGTCGACCGGCTCCCCGGTCGGTGGGGTTCGGACGACGAAGTCCTTCTGCCGGATGAGCGCGAGACTCAGCACTGCCGCCACGAACGCACCCACTGCCGAGATCACGACGATGTGGTTGAGGGCGTCGACCACCGCCGAGGTGCCCACCTGCTGGACCAGGTCGAACGCCTGCCGTCCGACCCCGGGGCCCGCGGCCGCGGTGGCCGTCTTCTGCGCCCCCTCGGCCGCGGCCTGTACCTGTCCACCGGACAGGGCCGCGGTGAGGCCGTCGACTGCCGCGGGCGGCACCTTGCCGACCAGCTCGGGGCGGGCGGCGTCGGCCACCTGCTGGCTGAAGATGGAGCCGAGCGCGGCGATGCCGGTGGCGATCCCGACCTGCCGGAGCGTGGAGTTGACGCCACTGGCCATTCCGGACCGCGCGACCGGCACCACGCCGACGGCGGTCGAGGCAAGCGGTGGGTTGATCAGACCGATCCCCACGCCGGCGACGGTGAGACCCGGGATCAGGTGTGTCCACGACGAGTCGTCCTGGATGCCGCCCAGCAGCAGCAGGCCCACGCCGAGCACGACGAAGCCGGGACCGATCAGCCACTTGACCGGCACCTTCTCGGTGAGTCGTCCCGCGATCGCGGCGGCGAAGAAGGACGCGCCAGACAGGAACAGGAACCGCACGCCGGTGTCGACCGCCGAGTAGCCGAGGACGTTCTGGACGTAGATCACCAGGAAGGTCAGCAGCGAGAAGATCGACGCCGACACGCCGAAGGCCGCGATCAGCCCGCCGCTGAAGGTCGGCTTGCGCAGCAGCGAGAGGTCGAACATCGGGTGCTCCTGGACGATCTGGCTGACCAGGAAGACCACCAGCAGCACCGCAGCCACGACGAGCGAGGCCACCACGGTCTGCGAACCCCAGCTCTCCTGGCCGGCCTCGATCAGGCCGTAGACCAGCGAACCGAGGGCCAGCGAGAAGGACACGAAGCCGAACCAGTCGGGGCGGCCGGCGCGCGGGTCGTGCGACTCCCGGACCTTGAGCAGGGTGACGGCGATTGCCACCACACAGATCGGGATGTTGACGAAGAAGATCCACCGCCACGACAGCCCGCTCGTCAGCACACCCCCGAGAACCGGCCCGATCGCCACGGCGACACCGGTCGTGGCCCCGAACACGCCGAACGCCGTGCCGCGGTCCTTGCCGTGGAACGCGCTCGCCAGCAGCGCCAGAGCGGTGGCGAACATGGCCGCGCCGCCGATCCCCTGGAAGGCACGGGAGACGGTGAGCATCAGTATGTTCTGCGCCGCACCACAGGCGACCGACCCGACCGTGAAGATCACGACGCCGATGGTGAACACGCGCCTGCGGCCGTAGAGGTCGGCGAGCGATCCGGCGGTGAGCAGGAGCGAGGCCAGGCTGAGCGCGTAGGCGTCGATGACCCACTGCAGGTCGGACAACGAGGCGTCCAGCTCGGTCTGGATGTTCGGGAGGGCGACGTTCACGATCGTGATGTCGAGCAGCAGCATGAACACGCCCGTACAGACCGCGACCAGGGTCCACCACTTCGGGTCTCGGGTCTGGACCGCCTGCTGGGTCATGGGACACCCCTTCCGCGTGCAACCATCAACTACTGAACGATTCTGCTGGGTACGATATCCACGTTGACCCGGATATCGTCAAGTGCCTAACGATTGTGCAGAGGATGAATCTTGCGTGACGTCGCTGACAGCCGCGAGCTGCTACCGGCGCTGGCCTCACTGCCCGGCCACCTGTTCTGGCGTGCCCAGGCGCGGGTCGCGGCCGCCCTTGGCGAGGTGCTGCCCGCCGGTGTCGACATCCACGCCTACGCCGCACTGCTGGCGCTCCCCGACGGAGTGACCCGCTCCCAGCAGTCGCTCGCCGAGACCATCAGCGTCAGCCGCACCACCATGGTCAAGGTCGCCGCCGACCTGTCCCAGCAGGGACTCGTGGAGCGGGTCCGCAACCCGGACGACCGCCGGTCGTACGCGCTCACACGGACACCCGCCGGGGCGGAGGCGGCGCGCGCGTGGCAGCGCCACGCCGATGAGCTGGAGGACTCGCTCACCACGGGCTTCGCGACACCGGACCGCGAGGAGCTTCATCGCCTTCTCCTGCTGGTCGCCGAGGTCGGCCTCGCGCCCGACGTGCCCGCCCGGCTGCAAGGGAGCATCGCGTTCCTCATCTCGCGCATCCACGCGCGCATGCACCGTGAGTTCGTCGCCGCTCTTGCCCCGCTCGACCTGATGCCGGCGCACTACGGCGCGCTCACCGCCCTGCAGTCGCTCGGGCCGGTCTCGCAGGTGCAGCTGGCCCGCAGCCTCGGCGTCAGCGGTGCCCACGTGGTGCAGATGGTCGACGACCTCGAGGAGCGCGGGCTCCTCGAGCGACGCCGCCAGACGTCGGACCGGCGAAACCAGCACCTGTACCTGCGGGAGGGGGTCGACGACGTCCTCGCGCAGGCGACCGAGCTCGGCCAGACGGTGGCCGAACAGCGACTGCGGGCGCTGTCGCCGCGTCAGCGGACACGACTCCTCGCTCTGCTCCGGCAGTTCGTGACGGCACCCTGAGGGCGGCCGCACGAGAGCCGGCCGCCGACCCGAGCCTCTGCTAGCCGGCAAGGTGACCCCATTCGGCAGAGAGGTCGGACCACGGCCCGACGGCGGCGACCCGGCCCTCTGCCAGCACGACGACCCGGTCGGCCTGGGCCAGCGCGGCGCGCTTGGACGTCGCGCCGATGACGGTCGCGCCGCGCCGACGCAGCGCGCTCCAGAGCTCGATCTCGGTCGCGGAGTCGAGCGCTGAGGAGACATCGTCGGCGAGCAGCAGCTCGGGGCCGCACGCAAGCGCACGAGCCAGGGCGAGCCGCTGCACCTGGCCGCCGGACAGCCGGACACCCCGGTGGCCGACCAGCGCATCGGGCCCGCCGGCCGCCTCGACGTCGGAGACCAGACGCGCCGTCTCCAGCGCCGGCGTGACGACGCGGTCGGCGTGGTCCAGCCGGACGTTGTCGGTGAAGGTGCCGGAGAACACCCTCGGCAGCTGCGCGACGTGCGCGATGCGGCCGGGCCGCAGGAACGTCTGCGGGTCCGCGACCGGCTCACCGTTCCACCGGATCTCCCCCGTGCTGGACACCAGACCGGCGAGGACGGAGAGCAGGCTGGACTTGCCCGAGCCGACCTGGCCGAGCAGGAGCACCAGCTCGTGCGCACGAACCGTCAGGTCGACGTCGGTGGCGCCCAACGTGCCGTCGTCGTGCACCGCGGTGACGCCGACCAGCTCCAGGGTGCGGAGCGTATCGCGGGCTGCGGGCGCGGGAACCGGGGCGGAGCCCTGCACCAGGTCGACACCTGGGGGAACGCGCATCAGGTCACCGCCACCGGCGAGCCGGCTGGTGGCCCGCATCCAGGCTCGGGTGCCGGGTGCCTCGGTGATGACCGACCCGGCGACGCGTCCGAACCAGTCGAAGCCGCTGACCGCGCTTGCCACCATGAGCGCGGTCGCCAGTCCCCAGCCGCCCGCGACGAGCACGGCCCACGCCGCGACGACTCCGCACTGCACCATCACGATCGGGACGCCGTCGAGCAGCGCCTGCACCCGGTGCTCGCGGACCGCGGCCGCCACGCGGCCGCCGTCGACCGTGCGGAGGTGAGCGTGCACGCTCGGCGTCGACGCGGCCAGCTTCACCGTGCGCACGGACTCGAGCGTCGACACCAGCGACCGGCCGAACCGGGCCCGCGCCGCGGCCGAGGCGGCGGCGGACCGGCCGGCGACCTGCCGCCCCAGCGAGGAGGCGAGCGAGGAGGCCAGCATCACGGCGAGGAGGACACCGCCGGCCAGCAGGCTGCGCGCGGCGAGGGCGGTCACCGCGGCGATGGCGAGCCCGTTGACGAAGTCGACCCACCGGTCGGCGTAGCGGGCCAGGCGGTCGGCGTCCATGGCGCGGGCGACGACCTCGCCCGGTGGCGTCCGCTCGAGGCGGTGCTGCGAGGTCTGACCGAGTAGCACCGCCGACCGAACCCGCAGCATCACCGAGATCCACCACCGTGGATAGCGGCGGAAAGACTCGGCGAGGAACAGCGGCGAGGCGAGCAGCGACACCACCAGAGCGACGGTGAACACCATGGGGCTGGCGCCGTCTCGGAGCGCGACCACGAGGTGGCCCCAGATCCAGCCGGTGACCGCGCCGAACGCACCGGTGAGCGCGGCGACCAGGAAGAGCCCGATGCTCACCAGCCCCCAGCGCGGCTCGACCAGCAGCGCCGACGTCGTCGCCCGGGGAAGGCCGGGTAGGTCGTCCAGGCGAGGGGCGGCCGGCGGCTCACCGGTACGGCGAGCGGTCCCGACACTCTCGGTCCCTGGTGCCGTGGTCTCGGGCTCGGGGGCCTCCTCCTCGGCCGCCGCCTCCCACAGCGACCGGAACGGTCCCGGCGCGGATGCCAGCAGGGCCCGCGGTCCCTGCTGCACGACGCGCCCGCCGTCGAGCACCGCGACCTGTTCGGCGCGCTCGGTGGTCGAGAGCCGGTGGGCGACCAGCAGGCCGGTGCGCCCCGAAAGGAGCCGCTCGGCCGCGCGCACCACATGCGTCTCGGTGACCCGGTCCATGCGTGCGGTGGCCTCGTCGAGGATCACCACCCGGACGTGGCGCACGAGCAGGCGCGCGAACGCGACCAGCTGCTCCTCGCCCGAGGACAGCGTCGCTCCGCCCGGCCCGAGCGCCGTGTCCAGCCCGTCGGGCAGCCCGGCCACCCAGTCCTCGAGGCCGAGCTCGGCGATCGCACCCTCGACGTCGGCGCGGGGTACGGGCTCGAACAGGGTGATGTTCTCGGCCAGCGTGCCCGCCAGGACCTCGGTGCGTTGGGTCACCACGCCCACGGCAGAACGGAGAGCCTGCAGGTCGACGTCGAGCACGTCGACGCCCCCGAGCAGCACCGAGCCACGCTCGGGCTCGACCGCCCGCGACACCAGCGACGCCAGCGTCGACTTGCCCGAGCCGGTACGGCCCACGAGGGCGCACGTGGTGCCCGCCGGCACGTGGAGGTCGACGTTCTGGAGGGCGAACCGTCCCCCGGTGTAGGCGAAGTGCAGGGCACGGAACCGCAGGTCGAGCGGACCCGCCGGAAGCTCGTCGCCCCCCACGGGCTCGCGCTCCGCGCCGAGAAGCCCCCGCAACCTGAGCACCGCACCGAAGCCCGCCTGCAGGTCGGGCAGATGCCGGGCCAGCATGTCGACCTGTCCGACGAACATCGTCGTCACCAGGAACAAGGTCACCAGCGAGGCGATGCCGAGGCGGTCGTCGACCACCAGGGCGACGCCGACCAGCGCGCTGGCGGCCAGGACGCCGTGCAGCAGCAGGCCGGTGCGCCGGCCGATCCGGCTCTCCAGCGAGAGCACGACGGCGAACCGGCGGTGGACCTCGGCGGCGAGCTCGGTGCAGCGCCGGACCACATGCGCCTGGCCCAGGCTCGTCCGCAGGTCGTCACGACCTGCCACGCCCTCCTCCATGGCCGCGGCGTGGTCGGTCCACGCGGCCTCCTCCTCGACCTTGCGGGCCGAGACCTCCGGAAGCAGCGGGCGTACGACAGCCAGGGCGGCGACACCGACGAGCGGGAACAGCACGAACGCCGGCCACCAGGTCGCGCCGGCCACGATCCACAGAGGTCCGGAGGCGAAGAAGGTGCGGATGGCCTGCCAGGCGCTCTGCCGGAGCAGTGTGCCCACCTCGTGGGTGTCGTCGTCGACCCGGTCGAGGACCTCGCCCACCGCCTGCTCGGTCAGCGTCGGCAGCGGCTGGTGCAGCGCGGCCACCAGCAGGTCGGCACGCAGCCGGCCCTCCGCGCGGTCGACGACACCGGCCCACAGCGTGCGCGCGGCGGTGTCGAGCAGCGCCGCACCGACCACGCAGGCGGCGAGCAGCGCGACCCGGGTCTCGGTCGCGTGCTCGGCGAGCCGTCCGGCGAGCACCGTGCCCAGGGAGGTGCCGACGGCCGCCACGGCACACGCCAGCAGCGCCCAGCCGGCCACGGGACTGCGCAACCTCCGCCAGTCGACGCTGCGGTCGCGGTCGGGTGGCAGCTCCGGGGTCCGGGCGCCACGGACGCGGTCGAGCTGGGTGACGGACACTGCCCAGACGCTACGTCCAGGCACCGACACCAGTCGCGTGATTTATCCCGGCACGAGCGCGCGGCGCTCAACCGGTGTGAGCAGGCGCACGGCCAGGCCTACTGGGAGGTGTACTGGTGCTAGGCGCGCAGTCCCCGCTCGACCTCGGCGAGCGCCGCGGTGAGGTCCACGGTGGGTGCCCACCCCCACGCCCGGGCGCGCTCGGCGAGGAAGCGGCCCGTCCACGCGGGACGCTCCTCCCAGACCGGCTCGACGCCGAGCGCGCTGGTGACCGTCTCGAAGTAGTCCCGCGCGGTGGCCGGGCCGCCCGTGACGTTGACGACGGTGCACGCCCCCTCGACGGGCCCCTTCGCGGGGTCGGCCGACGCCTGCACCCGGCCGGTTGCCACGTCGGCGGCGAACGCGGCGAGGTCGTCGACGTGGACCCAGGAGAAGGTCTGCTCGGGCACGACGTGCCGGGCCTTCTCGTCCTTCTGGATCTGCGCCGGGCGGAGGGTGTTCCACATCGAGCTGTCGCCGGCACCGAAGATCACCGGCGGGCGGATCAGGACGCGGGTGATGCCGTCGACTGAGGCCAGGGCGGCGTCCGTGTCGCGCTTGGTCACGGGGTAGGTGCCAGCGTCGTCGGAGACCAACGGCGATGACTCGTCGATGTCACCGGCCTCGGGTGAGCGGTCGTACACCGCGGCGGTGGAGATGTGCACCAGCCGTGCCACACCCGCGTCTCGGGCGGCGCGCGCGAGGACCGGCGTCTCCTCGACCCCGACCCTGTGCTGGGTCTCGCGGTCGGAGGCCATCGGGTGCACGGTCGTGACGACCGCGCTCGCGCCCTCGACGACGGTGGCCGCGAACTCGGGGTCGCCGAACGCACCCGCGCGCTCTTCCACCCCGGCGAGTGCGGGGGCGGTGCCTGGGCGTCGTACGACGGCACGCACGGCCGCGCCCCGTTCGACCAGGGACGCGCAGATGCGGGAGCCGACGAGCCCGTTCGCTCCGGTGACCACGACAGGTGAAGGGGTGGAGTTCATCCGGCCACCCTGGCACAGGCACCCCAAACCTTCACGCCGAGACTGCACGAGCACCTCAGAACCTGTCGCCCAGAGCAGGGCGAGCCGCATGAACGGGCAGGGCTTGCAGCATTTCGTCTGACTGCCCTGTGCCTCCCGACCGGAGGTTGGCATGATGGGCCGGGTGCAGGCTCCGAGCAATCCGGAGGGCGAACCGCGGGAGCCCAGGTTGCTGCGCGACCGGCTGACCAGACTCGCCCGGGTGACCGGCGAGCTGGTGGTGACCGACACCGTCGAGTCGGTGTCGAAGACAGTCGTCGCTCACGGCGCGGACGCAGTCGGGGCCCAGGCGGCAGTGCTGTCATTGGTGTCCGATGACGGCGAGACGCTGTACCTGGCCGGCATCAGTGGCGGTCAGCCGGGGGCCGAGGAGGCGTGGGCGACCTACCCCATGACCGCCCGTACGCCGGTGACCGAGGCCATCCGAACCGGACGGCGCGTCATCGTCACCGGCGCCGAGACGATCGTCGAGCGATATCCGGAGCTGCAGGCGTACGTGGGAGACGGCGATACCGTCATGGCACTGCCCCTCCGCACCGGCACCCGCACCCTGGGCGCGATCGGGCTGTCGTTCTCCGACCAGCGTGAGCTGGACTCGGCCGAGCTGGACTTCCTGGAGATCCTGGCCGACACGTGCGCGCAGGCACTCGACCGGATCATCGCTCAGCAGGTCGCCGCCAGGCAGAGCGCGAAGCTGTCGTTCCTGGCCGATGCGGCCCGCGAGCTCAGCAGCAGCCTCGACTACGAGGCCACCCTCACCCGGGTCGCCCAGCTGGCGGTGCCGACGTTCGCGGACTGGTGCGCGATCGACGTCGTCAAGGACGGCCGGCTGCGGCGGGTCGCCGTCGCGCACGTGGACCCCGCCAAGGTCAGGCTCGCGCACGAGCTTGCCGAGCGGTACCCACCGGACCCGGACGCGCCGAACGGCGCCTGGCAGGTGATGCGCAGCGGACGCGGCGAGCTCATCGCCGACATCACCGACGAGATGCTGGTCGCCGGCGCCGGCGACGACGAGGAACGACTGCGGATCGCGCGCGACCTGCACCTGCGCAGCGCGCTGACGGTGCCGTTGGTGGCGCGGGGAGTCGTGCTCGGGGTCCTCACCTGGGTGTCGGCCGAGTCCGAGCGGCGCTTCACCGTCGACGACCAGGCACTCGCCGAGGAGGTCGCCGAGCGTGCGGCGGTGGCTCTGGACAACGCCGAGCTGCACAGCCAGACGCTCGCGGCAGCTACCCAGCTTCAGCACGCCGTGCTGCCGTCCGCTACTCCGGCCATCACCGGGTGGGAGGTCGCGCACCACTACCGTCCGTCGGGGCGAACCGAGGTCGGCGGCGACTTCTACGACGTCATCGCGCTCTCCGACAGTCGCCTGGCGTTGGTGGTCGGAGACGTCATGGGCCGGGGTGTGACGGCCGCGGCCGCCATGGCCCAGATGCGAGCAGCCGTGCGCGCGTACGCCGCTCTCGACCCCACCCCGTCGAGCGTCCTGAGCAGGCTCGACCGGATGAGCCTCCGTTACCCGACCGACCAGCTGGTCACCCTCGTCTACATGGTCCTCGACCGGGTCAACGACCGGCTCGTCGTCGCGAACGCCGGCCATCCGCCGCCCGTCGTGCTGCGCGCCGACGGAAGCACCGAACAGCTCCCCCTCGCCGAGGGCAGTCCTCTCGGCGTCACTCCGCAGCAACGCCGGCACGTCGCGGTCCCGTTCGGCCACACCGACACGGTGGTCGCGTTCACCGACGGCCTCATCGAACGCCGCGACGAAGACATCACAACCGGCCAGGAGCGACTCCGGAAAGCCCTTACGACCCTGTGCCGGCAGACGCTCGGCCCCGCCCTCACCGACGTGGTCAACACGCTGCGCGACGGGTCGCATGACGATGACGTGGCGATCGTGGCTGCGCGCCGCACGGAATGACGCCGCTGCCACACGCCCGCATCCGGTCCGGATAGCACCACTACGCTCCGGGCATGGCCTCTGCCTCGGACTCCACCAGGCTCGCCGTGCTCATCGACGGCGACAACACCACTCCCACGATCATCGAGGCTCTGCTCGCCGAGATCGCAAAGTACGGAAGTGCAACGGTGAAGCGGGTGTACGGCGACTGGACCACGCCCCACCTGCGTGGCTGGAAGGAGGCGATGAACGCACACGCCATCCAGCCGATGCAGCAGTTCGCCTACACCACCGGCAAGAACTCCACCGACAGCGCGCTCATCATCGACGCGATGGACCTGCTCTACAGCGGAAGCGTCGACGGCTTCTGCCTGGTCTCGTCCGACAGCGACTTCACCAAGCTCGCCTCCCGGCTGCGGGAGTCGGGCAAGATCGTCTACGGCTTCGGCGAGCCGAAGACGCCGCACTCCCTCGTGGCGGCGTGCGACAGGTTCATCTACCTCGACGTGCTGCGCAGCAACGAGAAGGCGAGGCAGACCAGCGAAGAGACGGCGGTGGCTCCGCCGGCTCCCGTGCGTAGGAGCACGAGCGAGCTGCGCGGTGACGCCAAGCTGGTCAAGCTGCTGCGCGACGGGATCGACGCGGCCTCGGAGGACGACGGCTGGGCCAACCTCGGCGGTGTCGGCTCGCACGTGGCCAAGCAGGCACCCGACTTCGACTCTCGCAACTGGGGCTACGCCAAGCTGGTCGACCTGGTGACCGCGCTGGGTCTGTTCGAGGTCCAGCGGTCCGCGGGACAGGGCGTGCAGGTGCGCGAGAAGCCCAAGGGCCAGCCGGCGAGGAAAACCGCGGCCAAGAAGACGGCCGCCAAGAAGGGAGCTGCGAAGAAGGCCGCTGCCAAGAAGGCCGTTCGCCGACAGTGACGTCAACGGTGGAGTCGCACGCTCAGCCTGGGTAGCAGGACCTGGACGAGCGGTCCGATGGCCAGCGCGTAGACCACCGTGCCCACACCGACGGTCCCGCCCAGCAACCACCCGACGAGCACCACGGTCGCCTCGATCGAGGTGCGCACGAGTCGCACCGACCTCCCGGTGCGTCGCACCAGACCGGTCATCAGCCCGTCGCGGGGACCGGGACCGAGATGCACACCGATGTAGCTGGCGGTCGCCACGGCGTTGAGGAGCACACCGGTGAGCACGAGCAGCACACGCAGCGGTATCGCCTCGACCGGCGGGAGCACCTCGAGCGTTGCGTCGAGCGTCAGCCCGATCACCAGCGCGTTGCTGATGGTGCCGATCCCCGGTCGCTCGCGCAGCGGGATCCACAACAGCAGCAGGAGGAGGCTGACGGCGATGACGACCGTGCCCATGCTCACGCCGAGCTGCCGGGAAACCCCTTGGTGCAGTACGTCCCACGGGATCACGCCGAGCTGCGCCCGCACGAGTAGCGCCATGGAGACACCGAAGAGCAGCAGTCCGGCGTACAGCTGCACGAGCCGGCGCGACATCCTGCGCGACGCAGGCCGACGTGGCGCCACCCAGTCGACCGAGCGGGCGAAGCCACGAAGACGCCGATACACCCGGCCCATCTTGGCCCCACGCGGGCAAGGAGCGCGACACGGCCCGCGACGTCAGGAGGCCTTGGGAGAATCCAGGGCATGGTGACCGTCGACGACGCACGACGAGTGGCCCTCGGCCTGCCCGGCACCACGGAGCACCTGGTCCGCGACCAGGTGAAGTTCCGCGTCAAGCGGCTGGTCTACCTGGCCTTCTCCCGGGACGAGACCGTGATGGGCTTCGGGTTTCCCAAGGACCAGCGTCTCGCGCTGGTGCAGTCCGAACCGCACAAGTTCCTGCTCCCGCCGACAGCCGACATGCGCTACAACTGGGTCGACGCGCGGATGGCGGCACTCGACCTCGAGGAGATGACCGAGCTGGTCACGGACGCCTGGACGATGGTGGTTCCCAAGTACGTCGCCCGGGAGTACTTCGACACACACGGAGCCTGACCTGCTCGACCGAGCGTGTTGCCTGACGGGAGGAACTCCGCCACAGTCGGGGCATGCGAGCCCTCCCCTTGTTCCCCACGTCCCTTGTCGGCAGCTACGCACAGCCGGAATGGCTCATCGACCGAGCGAGGCTGGCCGACAGGTTCCCTCCCCGTGTGCGCGCACGCGAGCTGTGGCGGCCGGCACCCGAGCACCTGGCCGAGGCACAGGACGACGCCACCCTGGTGGCGATCCGGGAACAGGAACAGGCGGGCCTCGACATCCTGACCGACGGCGAGATCCGCCGCGAGAGCTACTCCAACCACTTCGCCACCGCACTCGAAGGCGTCGACATCGACAACCCCGGCGAGGCGCTGGACCGCAGCGGTCACCCGAACCCGGTTCCCCGTGTGGTCGGCGATATCCGCCGGCCCGAGCCGGTCGAGACGTACGACGCGCGCTTCCTGCGGGCCAACACCGACCGGGTCACCAAGGTCACCGTGCCGGGCCCGTTCACGATGTCGCAGCAGGCTCAGGACGACCACTACGGCGACCCGGAGGCGTTGGCGATGGCCTACGCCGACGCGGTCAACGCGGAGGTGCACGACCTGTTCGCCGCCGGAGCCGACATCGTGCAGCTCGACGAGCCCTACATGCAGGCGCGCCCCGAGCCCGCACGGCAGTTCGGCCTGAAGGCGCTGAACCGCGCCCTCGACAACGCCCCGGGAACGACCGCAGTGCACATCTGCTTCGGCTATGCCGCGATCATCCACGACCGCCCGTCGGGCTACTCGTTCCTGCCCGAGCTCGCCGACTGCAGCTGTGACCAGGTCTCGATCGAGACCGCACAGTCCAACCTCGACCCCTCGGTGCTCGAGCACCTGCGCGGCAAGACGATCATCCTCGGCGTGATCGACCTCTCCGACCATGCCGTGGAGTCGGCCGAGACGGTGGCGGCCAGGGTGCGGCGCGCGCTCCCGTATGTCGACGCAGACCGGGTCACCGTCGCCACCGACTGCGGCATGAAGTACCTCCCGCGGTCGTCCGCAGCGGGCAAGCTCCGCGCCATGGCCGAGGCCGCCCGGCTGCTACGCGCCGAGGCCGAGGGCTGACACCGGCGCCCGCCCTCCGGCTCGTCACGCCTTGGATGGCACCGGCGTGCCCGGTGCGGACAGCATGTCCGCGACCATGCCCGGCAGGTGTCGCGGGTATGTGCGGGATGGGGTTCCCGGCTGTTCCCTGCCGCGCGCGGCTGACCGCCTCAGTCCTGGTCGGAGCCGTCGGCCACGGCGTGCGTGGCCGCGCTGCGGTACTCGGTGTAGGTGTAGGGGTTGTCCATCACCTTGGTCTCGGGGATCTCGGGGTTCATCCCCTGCTGCCACGCCTCGTCGCCGAGCTCGCCGCGAAGGTAGTCGACGGTGGCCTCGACGGTGCGGCGCGCCGCCGGGAGGTCGACGCCGACCAGCCGGTGGTCGTGCTTGACGACCCGGCCGTTGACCACGACGGTGTGGACGTCGGCACGCTGGGCCTGGAACGCGACGTGCCCGTAGGGGTTGAGGATCGGAAACATCACCGGCGAGTCGTCGTTCTTGACCAGAACCACGTCGGCCTTCTTGCCGGGCTCGAGGCTGCCGATCCTGTCGTCCAGACCGAGCGCCTTCGCGCCACCGCGCGTGGCCCAATCGACGACATGCTCGGCACGCAGGTGGCAGTGCGTGACCGTCTCGCCCTTGGCGTGCGCCTCGAGGTGCTCGCGCGCCCGGTCGGCGCCGAGCGTCGACCGCATGGCCGAGAAGAGGTCGCCGCTCCACCAGACGCTGGTGTCCATGGACAACGAGACGGGAATGTCGTAGGAGCGCAGGATCCAGGTGGGCGGGTATCCCTGCCCGCAGGTCTGCTCGCTCTCGGTGGCCACCGAGACCGACCCTCCGGTGGCGGCGATCCGGTGGTACGAGTCGGGGTTCAACGTCGCCGAGTGCACGTAGATCGTCTCGGGGGTCATGAACCCGTGCTCGTGCATCAGCCGGATGCTGTCGTTGTTGGTGGCTCCCCAGACGCCGGCGTGCGTGGTCACCGGCACCCCGAGCTCGCGGGCCACCTCGAACGCGCCCCGCTCGGGAAACTCCGGGTCGCCGGTCACGTCGAAGGCCATCTGGAAGCCGAGCATGTCGTCGCCGGTGAAACGCCGCTCGACGAACGCGCGGAACTCCGGTCGTGCGGACCATTCCCACGGCCCCGCGTGGATGTTGCCGTACGCCAGGACGAACCGGCCGGGTACCGCCTGCAGCGCGTCGACCGCGGCCTCGGCGTGGTCGGTGGTCTGCAGGCCGTGCGACCAGTCCACGGTGGTGGTGACGCCGGCGACGATCGACTCGATCGCCGACAGCAGGTTGCCGGCATGGATGTCCTCGGGGCGGAACTTCTTGCCGTGCTCGAGGTAGTTCCAGACGAAGTACTGGGTCAGCGTCCAGTCGGCGCCGTAGCCGCGCATCGCGGTCTGCCACATGTGCCGGTGCGTGTCGACCATGCCGGGCATGACGATCCCGCCGGTGGCGTCGATCTCCACGGTCCCCTCGGGCACGTCGAGCCCTCGCCCGACCGCCTCGATGCGCTCACCGACGACGAGGACGTCGGTGTCGGTGAGGACGGACCTGGTGTCGTCCATCGGCAGAACCGTGCCGTGGCGGAACACCACCGGCCGACCCGCCCCGAACAACTCCGCTGGCGCGCTGCTGCTGGTCACGGCGTTCTCCCGGTGTCCCGTGTCCGTTGTGCGGACAACTGTCCGTGAACCAGTAAAGTATGAGCGTGCCCGGATGTTGTCAAGGTCACACCGAGGGCGCCGTGGCTGACTGCGGCGGCCCGCAGCACCTGCGACAAAGCGACGAGAGTCCGGGGAGCCGCCAGCCCACGACGCGACCGAGTGGAGGAGTGGCCGATGCCCCGGCGCGACCCTGACCCCGACTTCATCGAGTCCATCGCCCGCGGGTTCGACGTGCTCAGGGCATTCGACGAGCAGCGGCCGGTGATGTCGCTCAGCGAGGTGGCCTCGGCCGCCGCACTCGCCCGGCCGACGGCCCGGCGGATCCTGCGCACCCTGGAGTCTCTCGGGTACGTGCGGGTGGCCGGCGCGGGCTACACGCTCACCCCGCGAGTGCTCGAGCTCGGCTCGGCGTACGTGCAGTCACTGGGCCTGTGGGACGTCGCCCGCCCGCACATGGAGCGACTCGTCGGCAAGACTCACGAGTCCAGCTCCATCGCCCAGCTCGACGGCTCCGACATCGTCTACGTCGGCCGGGTCGCGGTGCCCAAGATCATCACCCTGGCGGTCCAGATCGGCACCCGGTTCCCCGCGCCGGCCACCTCGTTGGGCAAGGTCCTGCTCGCCGGGCTCGACGCCGACGAGCTGGACCGCGTGCTGGCCCAGCCCAGCCGTGCCGGTGTGGTCGCCAAGTGGCAGCCGGACCGGTCCGAGCTCGACGCGGCGCTGCGCGAGGTCCGGGCCCGGGGATGGGCCCTGACCGACGAGCAGCTCGCCTCCGGCATCCGCTCGATCGCGGCGCCGCTGCGTGACGGCTCGGGAAGCGTGGTCGCCGCGATGAACGTGACCGTGCACGCGGCCGAGGTGTCGGTCGAGACCCTCACCGGTGACTACCTCCCGCTGCTGCTGCAGACCGCCGGCGCCGTCAGCGCCGACTTCGCGCGCTACGACGCCCTGCCCCGCCGGGTCGTCGAGCCCGACGTGTCCTGAGCCGGCCGCTGCTTGACACGCTCGTGTCGCCGCACGGATCCTTGGGCTTAGCGGACGACTGTCCGAAGAGCGGCCAGAAGGGACCTTCGTTGGCGCACGGCGCACATCAGGAGCCGGACCGCCGGCCAGGACCGCTCGCCGGACTGCTGGTCGCGGACTTCTCCCGCATCCTGGCCGGTCCGTACGCGAGCATGCTGCTGGCCGACATGGGTGCCGAGGTCGTCAAGGTGGAGGGGCCGGGCGGCGACGACACCCGCACCTGGTCTCCCCCGCTCCGGGGCGACGATGCCACCTACTACCTCGGTATCAACCGCAACAAGCGCTCCATCGAGCTCAACTTCCGCGACGCCGAGGACCAGGCGCTCGCACAGGAGCTGGCCGCTCGCGCCGACATCCTCATCCAGAACTTCCGACCCGGTGGCCTGGCCAAGTTCGGTCTGGACTACGGCACCGTGGCCGCCACCAACCCGGCGATCATCTACGCGTCCATCAGCGGGTTCGGCTCGGGCGGCGGCGCCGCACTGCCGGGCTACGACCTCATCGTGCAGGCGATGTCGGGCCTGATGAGCCTGACGGGCGACCCCGACGGCTCGCCGTACCGGTCGGGGATATCCGTGTTCGACGTGATGTCCGGCATGCAGGCCACCATCGGGGTGCTGGCCGCGCTGGAGCACCGCCATCGCACCGGACACGGGCAGCACGTCGAGGTCAACCTCCTCTCCACCGCCCTGTCGGGGATGGTGAACCAGACCAGCGCCTACGTCGCCGGCGGCGTCGTCCCGCAGCGCATGGGCAACTCCCACCCCAGCCTCTTCCCGTACGAGCCGCTGCCGACGGCCGACGGAGACCTGATCATCACCGCGGGCAACAACTCGCAGTTCGCCAACCTGTGCAAGGTTCTCGGTGCGCCCGAGCTCGCCGACGACCCCAGGTTCCGGAACAACCAGGACCGCACGGCCAACCGCGACCAGCTCCGGCCGATGCTGGTGGAGCGCCTGCAGACGCGCGGACGGATGGAGTGGTTCCGCGACATCCTCGACGCCGGTGTGCCGTGCGGTCCCATCAACACCGTCGACGAGGGCGTGGCGTTCGCGGAGCAGCTCGGCCTGGACCCGGTGGTGCGGCCGGGCGAGGGCGACAAGGCCGTGCCGTCCGTTCGCAACCCGATCACCTTCTCCGACAGCCCGGCCCGATACGACCTGCCGCCGCCGTCGCTGGACGAACACGGTGCGGAGCTGCGCGCCTGGCTCTCCGCCCCGCGTCGCTGAGTACCAACCGCAAGGAGAGACCCGGAGTGGACAACGGCTCACCGTCCCGCGCACCGTCGTACCCCACCGCGCTCGGAACGTCCGACGCCGCGACGATCTCGCTGCTCGGCGAGGACCTGGCGCAGGACCTGATGGGCAAGGTCGGGTTCGGCGAGCTGGCGTTCTGGCTGGTGACCCAGCAGCGCCCCACGCCCGGGCAGGTACGCGTGTTCGAGGCGGTGCTCGTCGCCCTGGCCGACCACGGGTTCACCCCGACCGCCATCGCCGCGCGGCTGACCTACCTGTCCGCACCGGACTCAGTACAGGGCGCGGTCGCCGCCGGTCTGCTCGGCGGTGGCAGCCGGTTCCTGGGCGTCACCGAGGACTGCGGCCGGTTCCTTGCTGACGTCCTCTCGGAGCACAGCGACGAGCGCCCCGAGGACCCGGACGACGAGGCGGGCTGGGACGCCCTCGCCCTCACGGCGGTCAAGCAGGCGCGGGCGGCCCGCCTGATCATCCCCGGGCTCGGGCACCCCGTACACAAGGAGCAGGACCCCCGCACCCCGCGACTCTTCGAGATCGCCGCCGAGGAGCACGAGCTGGGCCCGCACCTGCGGCTGTTCGATGCCATCGGCCGCGTGCACCCGGAGGTCCTCGGTCGGCGCCTGCCCCTCAACGGCGCCGGGGTGTGCGGTGCGGCCCTCGCCGACCTGGGGCTGCCGCTCGAGCTGCTGCGGGGGTTCGCGCTGCTTGCGCGTACGGCCGGACTGCTCGGGCAGCTCGCCGAGGAGAACCGCCGCCCGGTCGCCCAGGACATCTACCTGTCCGTGGACCGCAACGCCACCTCCGTGGCCCCCGGAACAACCTGACCCGACAAGGAGCAAGCCATGGCCGAGGTCGTCGCGGTGATCGCCTCCACCCACCATCCCTTCTACTACCGGGCGAGCACATCCACCGGCGATGAGCGGCCGCCGTTCGCGGACGAGTGGGTGGCGAAGATCGAGCGGTTCCGGGAGACGCTGACCCGGGCACACCCGGACGTCCTGGTGATGGTCGGGAGCGACCACTTCCACCAGCTGTGGCTGGACAACATGCCGCAGTTCCTGGTCGGCAAGGCGCCGTTCTACGACGCGAACTTCTACAACGAGGAGCGCGAGTTCGGGCTGCCGAGGATGGTGCTGCCCGGACACGAGGAGCTGTCGGCACACCTGCTCCGGCAGGGGCTCGACGCGGGGTTCGACCTCGCGTTCAGCAACGAGCTGCGCATCGACCACAGCATCACGTGCCCGATCATCACGCTGCGGCCCGAGGCAGACCTCCCGATCGTGCCCGTCTACACCAACATCTTCGCGCCGCCGCTCCCCCAGCCGAAGCGCTTCGTGCAGCTCGGCCAGGCGATCCGCGAGATCGTGGAGTCGTGGCCGTCGGACCAGCGGGTGGCGATCATCGGCACCGGCCATCTGTCGCTGGAGCTCGGTGGCCCACGTCAGTTCGGCGACCACGGGCCGGACCCCGAGTTCGACCGCAAGGCGGTCGACTGGATCGCCAGCGGCAACCTCGAGGGCTGCCTGGCCGAGGTCAGCCTGGACAGCCTGCACGCGCCCGGCAACGCGACACACGGGTTCATGGACTTCATGCTGATGATGGGTGTCGCCGGCGAGAACGCCAAGGCCGACCACGTCGACAACCTCGACCTCTTCCACACCATGGAGGCCTACTTCACCTGGTACCCGAACGGAGCGCCGGCATGAGCTCACCCCACGAAAACGCTCGCTCCGCTCTCGTTTCCGCGGGGGCCCCAGCATGAGCAAGTACCTGGTCGACAAGTTCCTGTACACCATCGACCGCGACCCCGACCTCGTGGAGCGCTACCGGAGCGACCCGCGAGGGACCGTCGACTGGTGGGAGACCGAACGCGCCGGAAGCATCCTCAACTGCGTGCAGGCCGAGGCCACCTCGTGGCTGGAGTTCGCGCCCGAGGAGCGCGAGGCACTCGCCACCCACGACTACCCGAGGCTCTTCGAGCTCGGGGCGCACCCGTTCCTCACGCTCACGCTGTTCATCGCCATGTTCGAGCGTGACCACGAGCCGCTGGGGTTCCAGAAGGAGTACGCCCGGCGGCTGGGTCGGTTCGAGCTCCCCTACCCTGACTACTCCACCTGAGGCGTCGTTCCGTGCGAGCAGCAGTCATCGAGGCACACGGCGCGGCGCCCGCGCTTCGTGACCGGGCCACGCCCACCGGCGACAACGCACACGCCCTGGTGAACACGACCGCCGCCCCCATCACGCCGCTGGACGTCCTGTGCGCCAGTGGCACGTCGTACTTCGGGCCACCCCCACTCCCGTACGTCCCCGGTGTACAGGGCATCGGCGTCGTCGAGCACGCCGACGGCCACCGCAGCGGCCGGCCCAGCAGCCAGCCCAGCGGCACGCGGGTGTGGTTCCCGACGACGGCCGGAATGCGGCCGGGTGACGGCAGCATGGCCCAGCAGGTGCTGGTTCCCGAGTCCGAGCTGGTGGCCCTCCCCGGCGGTGTCGAGGACACGCTGGTCGCCGCCCTGGGCCTGTCCGCCATCGCGGCCTGGATGGCGCTGACGTGGAAGGCCGCGCTGCAGCCCGACGAGAAGGTCCTGGTCCTGGGCGGCGGCAGCGTGGTCGGCCAGGTCGCGATCCAGGCCGCCCGCCTGTCCGGCGCCGGTCGGGTCGTGGCCGCCTCCCGGTCCCGACGCGCGCAGGACCGCGGCGGCTCGTGCGGCGACGACGCCGTCGTTCCTCTGCACGATGACGACGAGCCGGATGACCTGGCGGCACGGCTTGCCGACGCCTGCGATGGAGACGTCGACGTGGTGATCGACCCGCTGTGTGGAGTTCCCGCGTCCGCCGCGCTGCGGCTGTTGGGTCCCGGTGCGAGGTTCGTCAACCTCGGTGGCTCGGCCGGCGACACCGCGACGTTCACGTCCGCGACCATCCGGAGCCGCTCGGCGCAGGTGCTCGGCTACACCAACAACGAGATCGACACCGGGCAGAAGGGCGCGGCGCTACTGGCCGTGCTCGAGCATGCCGCCGCGGGTCGCCTCACGGTCGACCACGAGGTCGTGTCCCTCGATGAGCTTCCCGAGGCGTGGCAACGTCAGGCCGACGGACGTGCAGAACGACGCATTGTCGTCGACCTGACCTCATCGGCTAGCTAGTCGGTGACGGTGAGCGCCGCCAGGACACCTGGGTGGCCATCACCGCTTCCTCGCGCGGCACGACAGGGTGGTCGAACACCTTGTTGATGCTCGAACCCAGGGCGGCGATGTCCGCTCCGTAGATGTGCATCGAGATGGTGATCCCGTCGATGCCGGCATTGGCGACCTGGTGGATGTTCTCCTCCGGAGGGACCAGTGAGCAGACGGAGCCGGGTTGGTAGGTGTGCTTCCCCCATTGCACGAGGAACCGGCTGCCGGCGTCTTCGCGCAGGTGGTAGCGAGTCTCCGTCTCCTGTCCCTGAAGGACGCCCACCACACACCAGCAACGGTGGTCGTGGATGGGAGTGACCTGGCCCGGCTTCCAGACAAGGGCGACGATGGAGTACTTCCCCTCCGGGTGTACGTGCACGACGTGCTGCCGATAGCAGTCATCGGCGGGCTGCCGGTACCGGTCCTCGAGGAACTCCGGATGCCGAACCAGCTCGGCCAGATAAGCCTCCGCCTGTGTCGCGTTCTTGTGCGGGTCGCCACTGGCTGCGACGGCGTTGTCCATCTGGTGGACGAAGCTTGTCAGATGTCGGTCCACGACGTCTCCTCTCGCCACCCACACTAGGCCGCAGTGCCGGTGGGCGCGCCACCAAGGGCCTTCCCTCGGCGAATGGACCCTTCCCTCGGTTCATACGCCGAGGAAAGTATCCATCAGACCCGGTTACATGGCTTGTGGTGCGGCCCGAGCGCCACCACCGGCGAGGCCCCACCGGGTGAGCTGAGTCCGGCGCACCCGGCGGTTCGTCGCGCTAGCCGCGTCTCGCCCGAGTAGGTCTCAGCCGGCGGCCGTGGACTGCTCGTTGTCGTGCTGCGTCCCGCACTGGCACACGTGCGGTCCGTGGTGTCCTCGGCCGAGTCCGCAGGCGTGGTCGTGCATGCCCTCCCACGATATGCCGCACGGGGTCTGGGTGATCGACATCGGGCCAGGGTACGCGCCCGCCGTCCGCGTAGGCACCCAGAGCGCGCGAACATCGGCTTACATGTCCCGGCGGCTCTCGCGTTCGCGCCAGAAGCGGAAACTCCGGATCAGGAGTAGTGTGCCGATGCTCGTGTCGCTCGGGGACGCTCGCACCGCAAGGAGTTCGTCGCCATGCCCGTTTCCCACACCACCCGTGCGCTGGCTGCCGGCGCCGTGTTCGCCTCACTCGCCGCCGTGCCCGCGACCGCCGCCGTCGGTGCGCCCAGCCCGGGCGGTGAGGGTGCACCTGGGATCGGCGACCCGTACTTCCCGTTGGAGGGCAACGGCGGTTACGACGTCCGGCACTACGACTTGAGCTTCTCCTACAACCCCGATACCGACCGCCTCGACGGCGTCAACGACATCACCGCGCGAGCGACTCAGGCCCTCTCCCGCTTCGACCTCGACCTGCAGCAGCTCGACGTCAGCGCGGTCACGGTCAACGACGAGCCCGCTACCTTCAGCCGCGACGGCCAGGAGCTGCAGATCACGCCGGCCGCGCGCATCCCCGACAACGGCGTCTTCGACGTGGCGGTCACGTACGGCGGAGTGCCGCAGACGATCGTCGGCTCACCGATCGTGTTCGGGTCGCCGTACGGCTTCCTACACACGCCGGACGGCGCGTTCATGGGCGACGAGCCCAACGTGACCTCGACGTGGGTCCCGCTCAACGACCACCCGAGCGACAAGGCGACGTGGACGTTCCGGGTGACCGTGCCCGCAGGGTTGGGTGTCGTCGCCAACGGCCGTCTGGTGTCGCAGAGCACCCAGGGCGACCAGTCGACGTTCGTGTGGAACGAGCCGTTCCCGATGTCCAACTACCTGGCCACGGCCGACATCGGCCACTGGGTGATGAAGACCGGCACGACTCCCGGCGGTATCCCCGAGACGGTGGCCGTCGACCCGCAGATCATCGCCGACAACCCGAACGCCGTCGACTACTACTTCGACACCACCGCCGAGGCGACCGACCTCTGGAACGACACCTTCGGGCCGTACCCGTTCGACTCGACCGGCGCGATCGTCGACGACGCGCGCTTCGACGGCCAGCCGCTCGGGTTCTCGCTGGAGACCCAGACCCGTCCGCTCTACTCGGGGTTCCGCAGCCAGTCGACGATCGCCCATGAGCTGGCGCACCAGTGGTTCGGCGACAGCGTCTCGGTCAAGACCTGGGACAACGTCTGGCTCAACGAGGGGTTCGCCTCGTTCGCCCAGTACCTGTGGGACGCGCACAACGGGACGCGCACGGCGCACGAGTCGTTCCTGCTCGACTACAGCCGCAAGAAGAACGACCCGTTCTGGGACGTCGTGGTCGCCGACCCGCAGCGCGACACGATGTTCAACCGCGCCGTCTACCGTCGCGGAGCGATGACGCTGCAGGCCCTGCGGGAGAAGATCGGCGACGACCCGTTCTTCCAGATCCTGCGCACGTGGGTCGCACAGCACAGCTACGACACGGGAACCACCAAGCAGTTCATCGCCCTGTCGGAGCAGATCTCCGGACAGAACCTCGACTCGTTCTTCCAGACCTGGCTGTACACGCCGGGCAAGCCGACCAGTTGGTAACCGGAGAGAGACGGGGTCCGCTCACCAGACTCGGGCCGCTACCTCGTTCCACAGGTCGACGTAGGCGCGGGCGGCGTTGCTGCGCGGTGCCCACTGCACCAGGGGCGCCCGACGTACGCCCATCTGCTCGACGGCCGACGCGGCCGGGATCACCGTCTTCGCCACGTCGGCGCGGGTGCTGGGGAAGCTGTCCAGCAGCTCTCGGTGCAGGCGCCGTCTCCTGTCGACCATCGAGAGGAACGCCAGCACGGGAGGCGTCTTGCCCTTGGTGTTCGCGGCGAAGCTGTCGAGCTGGTCGAGTGTGCGCAGCGACAGCGGGGACGGGAGCACCGGGGCGAGCAGGAGGTCAGCGGCCCGCACGATGTTCTCCGAGACCAGCGAAACGCTGGGCGCGCAGTCCATCAGGACCAGGTCGTACTCCTGCCGCATTCCGTCCAGCAGCTGGCTCAGGCGCCGGGTGGGCTTCTTCTGCGCGTCGAGCCACAGGTCGAGACGTCGGTAGGAGAAGTCGGCCGGCAGGACGTCGAGGTTGTCGAAGTCGCTGGCCTTCACCGCGTCGGTGAGCTCGCGGCGCCCGCGCACCAGTGCCTTGCCCCCGCCCTTGACCTTGGGGCGCACACGGAACAGGTAGGTCGCCCCGCCCTGCGGGTCGAGGTCCCACAGGAGCACGCGCCGGAAGTCCTGCGCGGCGAGCCAGGCGAGGTTGGCGGCCGC
>CBFGZI010000012.1:0-47554 GCA_965653225.1 uncultured Propionibacteriales bacterium
TTCCCGGGCGGGACCGGGTCGCCCGTGTAGACGTCGAACAGCCGGATCCGCTCGAGCAGCTCGCCCGCACCCGCGCGCAGCGCCGCCTCGACCTCGGCCGCCGGCACGGACGCCTCGACCACGAGGGCGACGTCCTCCTTCGCGACGGGGTAGGTGGAGATCCTCGGCGCGGGCACGATCAGCGGGCTCGCCGACAGCAGCAGCTCGAGGTCGACCTCGGCCGCCGCGGTGCGCGGCGGCAGGTCGTAGGCCTTGCACACCTTGGGATGCAGCTCACCGGCATGTCCGACCACGACGTCGCCGACTCGCACCTCGGCGCAGCGTCCGGGGTGCCACGGCGTGAGCTGTGTCGCCGACACGGCCACGTCGACGCCGAGCATCGCGCCGAGACGGCGTACGGCCCCGATCGCGTCCGCCCAGGCGCTGGGCCTCGCCGCGCCCCACCAGCCGGCGGGCTCACGGTCTCCGGCGAGCACCACGGCGAGGTGGCGCGGCTGGTCGGGCACGGCAGCCTCGAGCCGTTCGAGCTCTTCCACGCTGGGCCGGTGGGACACGCCGTAGATCGGCGCGGACACAGGTCCCTCGCCGGGACGGAACACCGACCCGCTCTCGAACAGCGCGACGTCGCTGCTGCCGCGACCCACGTTGCGGGCGAGCGTGCGCAGCAGCCCGGGCAGCAGCGTGGTGCGCAGCTCGGGCTCCTGCTCGGAGATCGGGTTGGCCACGCGCAGAGTGCGGCGACGCGGGTCGTCGCCGGGCAGGCCCAGCGAGGTCCAGTCGGAGACACCGACGAACGGGTAGCTCAGCACCTCGACGAAGCCCGCCCCGGCCAGCGTGTAGCCGACCCGGCGGCGCAGCCGCTGTGCGGTGGTCAGCCCGCGGCCGGCCGGCGCGGTGGGCAGCACCGACGGGACGCGGTCGTACCCGACCTGCCGGGCGACCTCCTCGACGAGGTCGTTGGGGTCGGTCAGGTCGTGGCGCCAGGTCGGCGGCACGACGCGGAGGTGGTCGTCGTGCGCGGCCACCTCGCACCCGACGCGCCGCAGCGTCAGCAGCACCGTCTCGCGGTCGATCGGCATGCCGCTGACCGCTGCGGACAGCTCGACCGGCAACGTGATCGGCTCCGGGAACGGCGCCTGCCCCACCACGGTGCGGCCGGGCTCGACCTTGCCGCCGCCGTACGCGGTGAGCAGCTCGGCGACGCGCTCGGCCGCGCGTTGCGGCAGCGCGGGGTCGACGCCGCGCTCGAACCGGCGCGAGGCCTCCGACGGGAGCCGGTGCCGGCGGGCGGTACGGCCGATCGTCACGGGGTCGAAGTTCGCCGCCTCGATCACGATGTCGGTGGTGCCCTCGCCGATCTCGGTGGTCTCACCGCCCATGACGCCGGCAAGCCCGATCGGCCCGCTGTCGTCGGTGATCAGCAGGTCCTCGGTGTCCAGCGCCCGGTCGGCGCCGTCGAGCGTCCTGAGCCGCTCTCCGGCTTGTGCCCGGCGTACGCCGATCGGACCCGACAGCTTGGAGCGGTCGTAGCCATGGATCGGCTGCCCGAGCTCGAGCATCACGTAGTTGGTGACGTCGACGGCCAGCGAGATGGGGCGCATGCCGGCCAGCTGCACCCGCCGGGCGAGCCATCGCGGGCTGGGCGCGGCGGGGTCGAAGCCGGTCACGGTGCGGGTCACGAACACCGGGCAGCCGGACGGGTCGTCGACGTTGACCGGGTAGCTCGGCTCGTCCTCGGCGGAGAGCGCGCCCTGTGCGGGGTCGGTGAACTCGGTGTCGTAGGCGATGGCCGACTCGCGGGCGACACCGCGCACCGACAGCGCGTAGGCGCGGTCGGGGTTGATCTCGAACTCGATCACGTCGTCGCGCAGGTGCAGCGTGGCCATCGCGTCGTCGCCGGGCTCCCCCGCCTCGCGCTCGAGCACGATGATCCCGGTGTGGTCGTCGCCGAGGCCGAGCTCGCGGGCCGAGCAGATCATGCCGTCGGAGACGTGGCCGTACGTCTTGCGCGCCGAGATCGCGAACCCGCCGGGCAGCACCGATCCGGGCAGCGCGACGACCACGAGGTCGCCGACGGCGAAGTTGTGCGCACCGCAGACGATGCCGCGCGGCTGGTCGCCGTCGTTGTACGGCCCAACGTCGACCTGACACCAGCGGATCGTCTTGCCGTTGCTGTGCTCCTCGTTGGCGAGGTCGACGACGCGACCGAGCACCAGCGGGCCGGTGACGTCGGCGCCCGGCGACTCCAGCGCCTCCAGCTTCAGCCCGAGCGCGGTCAGCCGGGCCGCGAGCTCCTCGACGGCCAGGTCGGTGGGCAGCTGCACGTACTCGCGCAGCCACGACAGCGGCACCCGCATCAGATCTCCATCCCGAACGGCAGGGTGAAGCGAACGTCGCCCTCGACGAGGTCACGCATGTCCTCGATGCCGTGCCGGAACATCAGCGTGCGCTCCAGTCCCATCCCGAAGGCGAACCCGGACCAGCGCTGCGGGTCGACGCCGCAGGCGACGAGGACGCGCGGGTTCACCACACCGCAGCCACCCCACTCGATCCAGCCCTCGCCACGACAGGTGCGGCAGGACTCCACGGCGGGCTGTTGGTTGCGGCACACGAAGCAGATCAGGTCGACCTCGGCGCTGGGTTCGGTGAACGGGAAGTACGACGGCCGGAAGCGCGTGCGGATGCCCTCGCCGAACATCGCCTCGGCGAAGTGGTCCAGCGTGCCCTTGAGGTGCGCCATCGACAGCCCGCGGTCGATCGCGAGGCCCTCGACCTGGTGGAACACCGGCGTGTGCGTCGCGTCCAGCTCGTCGGTGCGGAACGTGCGTCCGGGGCAGATGACGTAGATCGGCGGCTCACGCTCGAGCATCGTGCGCGCCTGCACCGGCGAGGTGTGCGTGCGCAGCACCAGGCCGCTGTCGGCGGGCTCGATCCAGAAGGTGTCCTGCATGGTGCGCGCCGGGTGGTCGGGACCGAGGTTGAGCGCGTCGAAGTTGAGCCACTCGGCCTCGACCTCCGGTCCCTCGGCGACCTCCCAGCCCATCGCGACGAACACGTCCGCGATGCGCTCGGAGACCGTGGTCAGCGGGTGCCGGGCGCCGACCGGGTCGCGGTCGGTCGGCAGCGTGACGTCGACGGCCTCCTCGGTGAGGATGCGCTGCTCCTGCTCCGCCTCGAGCTCGCCGGTGCGGACGGCGAGCGCCTCGCCGACGGCCTTGCGGGCCTGCCCGACGCGCTGACCGGCCTCCTTGCGGGCCTGCGGGGGAAGCGAGCCGATCTCGCGGTTGGCCAGCGCCAGCGGCGACCGGTCGCCCACATGCTCCAGCCGCACCTGCTTCAGGCGCGCGAGGTCACCGGCCTCGGCGATCGCGTCGAGAGCGGCCTGGCGCATCTTGTCGACCTCGTCAGCCTTGAGCGGCGTGACCTCGACCGGGTCGTAGTCGGTGTTGGGGCCGGACATGGCTGAAGGCTAGTCGAGAGACTCCGGACGTCCGATCGGGAGGCTGAACCGCACCCGGGCACCGCCGCTGTCACCGTTCTCGACCCACACCGTTCCGCCGTGGGCGTCGACCAGCCCGCGGACGATGAACAGGCCGAGTCCGGTGCCGGTGCGGCTGCCGTGGCGCCAGAACTTCGCGAACACCCGCTCGCGCAGGTCCTCGGGGATACCCGGACCCTCGTCCTGCACCCAGATGTCGACGTCGTGGGTGGAGCCGGGACCGACGTTGACGTCGACCTTGCCCTCGCCGTGGCGTACGGCGTTGTCGAGCAGGTTGATGAGCACCTGGGCGAGCTTGTCGGGGTCGACCCACACCTCTGGGACGGGCTCGGTGTGCAGCGAGACCTGCGCGGAGTCGGCGCCGTTGTAGCGCCCGGTGATCTTCTCCACCTCCGCCACCATGTCCAGCGGCTGCCGGCGCAGCTGCAGGCGTCCGGAGTCGATGCGGGCGACGTCGAGCAGCTCGCCGATCAGCCGGGTGAGCCGGTCGGCGTCGGCGTCGACGGTCTCCAGCATGAGCCGGCGCTGCGACTCGCTGAACCGCTCCCACTTGGCCAACAGCGTGGAGGTGAAGCCCTTCACGCCGGTGAGCGGCGAGCGCAGCTCGTGGGCGACGGTGGCGACGAGGTCGGAGCGGCTGCGGTCGGCCCGGCGTCGTACGCCCGCGTCGCGCAGCGACAGCACGAGCTGCCTCACCGGACCGCAGGGACGGTCGCGGACCAGGTTGGCGGTGACCAGCACCTCGTTGCCGCGCAGGTCGAACCAGGCGCTCTCCACCAGCCGGGTACGGGTCTCGAGGCCCTCGTACGGGCGGACGCAGGCCCACCAGTCCTGGCCCTCCTCGTCGCGGAAGCCCAAGCTCTTGCCGACGTGCTTGCCGACGAGGTCGTCGGCGGTCGTGCCCAGCAGCCGCTCGGCGGCGGGGTTGACCATCGTGACGACGGCATCCGCATCCGCAATCACCAGCCCGTCCGGCAGATCGTCGTACGCGGTTGCCACGGTCCGAACCTACCGCCCCAGGGGTACGGTCAGGCAACAGTTGCCACCGGTCAACGTTCGGTAACCGCCCGAGACCACGCCGAGGCGTACAGGCAGACCGCCGCCGCGGTGGCCAGGTTGAGGCTCTCGGCGCGCCCGTAGATCGGGACCCGCACCACCAGGTCGGACAGCGCGACCTGCTCCGGCGGCAGCCCCCAGGCCTCGTTGCCGAACATCCACGCCGTCGGAGCGGCGAGCACGCCCCTCGCCTGCGCCTGGTGCAGGTCGGTGTCGCCGCTGCCGTCGGCGGCCACGACCCGCAGCCCGGCGGAGCGGAGCGCGCCGACCGCGGCCTCGACCGGGACGCCGGTGACGAGCGGCAGGTGGAACAGGCTGCCCGCGCTGGCGCGCACGCACTTGCCGTTGTAGGGGTCGACCGAGGTGCCGGCCAGGACGACGGCGTCGGCGCCCGCCGCGTCCGCGCAGCGGATCACGGTGCCGGCATTGCCCGGGTCGCGCACGTTTGCGCAGAGCGCAACGAGCGAGGGGCGCGCGTCGAGCGCCTCCCCCAGCGGAAGATCGACGAAGCGGCAGACCGCGACCACGCCCTGCGGGGTCACGGTCTGCGCCAGGGACGCCAGGACGTCGGGCGCGACCTGGTGCCACGGCACCTGCTGGCCGGCGGCGGACTCCGCCAGCTCGGGGTGCCGCTCGGCGCACTCGCCGGTGGCGAACGCCTCGACCACGGTGCCCGGAAGCGCCAGCGCCTCACGCACCGCCTGCGGGCCCTCGGCCAGGAACAGGCGCTCCTGGGCGCGCAGGGCGCGCTTGGTGAGCCGGCGGGCGGCCTTGACGCGCCCGCTGTGCGCGCTCAGCCGCCCCGGGGGCGCGGACGGCCCCGAGGGAGCCGGCGTTCTCCTGGTCGTGCGGTCCGGACGCGGTCTGCTCAGGCGACGGCTCCGCCGTCCTGTGGGACGTTGGCCTTGGCCACCTCGACCAGGCCGGCGAAGGCGGTCGCGTCGTTGACGGCGAGGTCGGCCAGCACCTTGCGGTCGACCTCGACACCGGCGGCCCGCAGCCCCTGGATGAACCGGTTGTAGGTGATGCCGTTGGCGCGCGCCGCGGCGTTGATGCGGGTGATCCACAGGCGGCGGAAGTCGCCCTTGCGGGCCCGGCGGTCGCGGTAGCTGTAGACCAGCGAGTGGGTGACCTGCTCCTTGGCCTTGCGGTACAGGCGCGAGCGCTGTCCGCGGTAGCCGGAAGCCTGCTCGAGGGTTACTCGGCGCTTCTTCTGGGCGTTGACGGCCCTCTTCACGCGTGCCACGTGTCGATACTCCTTGATCCTGCGCCGCGGGCACGTGCCTCGCGAGCGTCGTCGGTACGGTGCGGGGGTCGGTCCGGCTTCACTTCTTGCCGAGCAGCTTCTTGACCTGCTTCGCGTCGGCCTTGGAAACGTCCTCGGTGCCCTGCAGGCGACGGGTGAGCGTCGACGGCTTGTGCTCCAGGTAGTGCCGCCGGTTGGCCTTCTGCCGGCGCAGCCGTCCGGAGCCCGTCAGCTTGAAGCGCTTGCTCGCACCGGAGTGCGACTTCATCTTGGGCATCGTCTCTCGCCCTCTCCTCGTCGTTGCTTGTGTTGCAGGGTCTTGCAGGTCTTGCCCGGTGCTGCTGGGCGCGGTCCAGCCTGGGTGCGGTGGCGCCGCCCCGTACGCGGGACCGGGTCACATGTCGGGGTCGAGGTTCTCCGAGCGCCGACGCTGCTTCCGCTCGCCCGTCTGGGCCGCAGCCGCGCTGGTCCGGCGCTCGGCCTTCTCGGCCCTCTCGGCCTCACGGTCGGCCTCCCGCTCGGCGGCGACGCGGGCCTTCTCGGCCTTGACCTCCGCGCGCGCCTCGGCCTACTTCTTCGTCGGCCCCAGCACCATGGTCATGTTGCGGCCGTCCTGCTTGGGGGCCGCCTCCACGAAACCGAGCTCGGACACGTCCTCGGCCAGTCGCTGCAGGAGCCGGAAGCCCAGCTCCGGGCGGTGCTGCTCGCGCCCGCGGAACATGATCGTGATCTTGACCTTGTCGCCCTGGTTCAGGAACCGGACGACATGGCCCTTCTTGGTCTCGTAGTCGTGCTGGTCGATCTTCGGCCGGAGCTTCATCTCCTTGATGACCGTGTTGACCTGGTTGCGACGCGACTCTCGGGCCTTCTGGGCGGTTTCGTACTTGTACTTGCCGTAGTCCATGAGCTTGCAGACCGGTGGCCGCGCCGTGGGCGCCACCTCCACCAGGTCGAGGTCTGCCTCCTGCGCGAGGCGCAGGGCGTCCTCAATCCTGACGATGCCGACCTGCTCGCCGTTCGGACCGACCAACCGCACCTCGGAGACTCGGATCCGATCGTTGACGCGCAGCTCTGTGCTAATGGGTCCTCCTGTTGATGCCTATCGGGTGACCCAAGACGCGAAAAGGGCTTCCGCGTACTGCACCAGCGGAAGCCCAGCCCTGCCGGCGACGGCACCCTGGGTGCCGCGCCTGCCCCATGAGACACCGCGTCCGGCGCCTCATGACCGTGACCCGACGACCTGGTGGTCGGTGCGGGTGGGAGTGGGACTCCGCTTGTGGACCCGTCGGCACATGCACGCCCACAGGTCGGTCGCCACACAGGATAACAGGCGCCCCCAGGCGGTCGCACCGTCGCGCCGGGTGCGAGGCTACCGGCCATGACACCGCCCGACGCAGACCCGGCCGCTGCGGGATCGGCGCCTCGCGACCTGGCCGACGTGCCGGCGGTCGAGGTGGTCTCCACGGCGGCGTTGCACCTGATGAGCGCGGCGGCGGTGCACCTCGGGCTGGCCGAGGACCTCCCAGAGCACCGCGACCTCGACGAGGCCCGGACGCTGATCGAGTCGCTGGCGGGCATGGTGGTCGCCGGGGCGCCGCGGCTCGGCCACCACCACGCGGCGCCGCTGCGGGACGGGCTGCGGTCGCTGCAGCTGGCGTTCCGGGAGGCCTCGGCGGTCGCCGACCCGCCGGGCGAGGCGCCCGGCGAGCGGTACACCGGTCCGGTGCTGCCCTGACCGCTTGTGCGTTCTCTCGGGCCCGCGCCGGGCCCGGGACGGGATGTAACCGCCCGTTCCCGAGGCCTCCCGACGGCTGCAGGAGGTGGAAAGGGCACACACGGGACGGGAAGCGGACGCTGCGCCGGCCGCAGATGCCCCGGGACGGGATGTAACCGCCCGTTCCCCGGCCTCCCGACTGCTGCAGGAGGTCGGAACGCCACGGACGGGACGGGAAGCCGAGGGCTACGCCGGCAGTGCCCAGGCGAACCCGTCGTCGACGCGCACCAGCCGCTGGCCGTCGGCGATCCGGCGCAGCGCGGCGCCCTCGATCGGCACCTGCACCGGGCCCGCGACGTCGACGACGAGGGCTTCGGCGCCCTCCGACAGCGCCGCCTGAGCCGCGTTCGGTGTGGTGACCGGCACCGGTCGTGCCTGCGGGTTCCAGGCGCGCAGCGCGTCCAGCGAGCTGAACGCGAGCAGCGCCTGCCGGCCGTCGCGTCCGGTCATCAGCACGGCGGCCATGTCGGTGTTCTTCTCCGCACCGAGCGCAGGTGCCTGACCTGGATCCTCCGGTGCGGCGTCGCCCGTCGGGCCGTCCGACGGCACGGCCACCACCGGGACGAGCACGCGCGCTGCGCACAACGCGGCCACGGCGACCTCGAGTGGTCCGCCTGCGGCGACCTGCTCGAGTGCCGCCCGCACGGCGTCGTCGGCGGAGCCGTCGTCACCGGCGAACCCGGGGTCGGGGATCGTACGCACGCCCGCACAGTAGCCGCGGATATCGTGCGCCGTGATGCCGCCCTCCCCCACGCTCTCGGCCGCCGACATCGCCGCGCTGGCGACGAGTGCGCCGGCGAGGCTGGGGCGCACCCGGCTGGTGTGCGTCGACGGCCCCGCGGGCTCGGGCAAGACCAGCCTGGCCGCGGACCTGCAGGCCCATCTCGACGACGCCGCGGTGCTGCACATGGACGACGTCTACCGCGGGTGGGACACCGACTTCGACGAGGTGCACGAGCGGCTGCGTGAGCAGGTGGTCGAGCCGCTCGCGGCCGGGAAGGCGGCGAGCTACCAGCGGTACGACTGGCACGCCGGGCGGTTCGACGCGTGGGTGGAGCTTCCGCCGCCGGGCGTGCTGGTGCTGGAGGGCGTCGGTTCGGGCGCCACTGCGCTCGAGCCGGTCAGGTCGCTGCTGGTGTGGGTGGAGGCCGACCGCGACGTACGCGTCGGCCGCGGCGTCGCCCGCGACGGCGCGGACGTGCTGCCGAAGTGGCTGGCCTGGATGGAGCACGAACAGGTCGAGCACGCCCGGCAGCGGACCCGCGACCACGCCGACCTGCGGCTGCGCAGTGACGGCCCCGACCGCCACGACGGCGGCTACGAGGTCCTCGACTGAGCCGCTGCGCCGCCCATCAGACCCGGACACATGGCGTGAGGTCCCTTCCCTCGGGCCTTGAGCCTCGGGAAGCGACCACCAGACCCGGTTACATGGCTTGCGGCACCGGGTCGCGGCGCGGTCAGGGCAGGGCGTCACGGCCGTGGGGCTCGTGCCACCCCGACGTGTCGGGGCCCTTGGGTACGATCCCGGTCGGGTTGATGCGGTCGTGGGTGACGTAGTAGTGCCGCTTGATCGCGTCGAAGTCGACGGTCTCGCCGAACCCCGGCGTCTGGAACAGGTCGCGGGCGTACGCCCACAGGACCGGCATCTCGGCCAGCTTGTTGCGGTTGGTCTTGAAGTGGCCGTGGTAGACCGCGTCGAAGCGCACGAGCGTGGTGAACAGCCGCACATCTGCCTCTGTCAGCCGCCCGCCGACGAGGTAGCGGCGGTCGCCGAGCCGCTCCTCCAGCCGGTCGAGGCGGGCGAACAGCGCGTCGAAGGCCCGTTCGTACGCCGCCTGCGAGGTCGCGAAGCCGCACTTGTAGACCCCGTTGTTGACCTCGTGGAACACCACCTCGTTGACCTCGTCGATCTCCTCGCGCAGGTCCTCGGGGTAGAGGTCCGGGGCGCCGTCGCGGTGATGCTCCCGCCACTGGGTGGACAGGTCCAGCGTGATCTGCGGGTAGTCGTTGCTGACCACGGTGCCGCTGGGCACGTCGACCAGCGCCGGGACGGTGACCCGCCCGGTGTAGCCGGGGTCGGTGGCCAGGTAGACGTCGGAGAGGAACTCCACCCCGAGCGCCGGGTCGCGACCGCCGGGATCGAGGCTGAACCGCCATCCGCGCTCGTCGCGGATCGGGTCGACCGTGCCGACCGAGATCACCTCGTCGAGGCCGAGCAGCCCGAGCACGATGCGCGCCCGGTGCGACCACGGGCAGGCGGCACACCACACCAGCCGGTAGCGGCCGGGCTCCACCGGCCACCGCGTGGAGCCGTCGGAGGTGATGCGATCGGTGAACTGGTTCGGCTGCCGTACGAACTCGCCCTTCGAGCCCGCCTCCGCGCCGAACTGCGCCTTCGACTGGGTCTGGGTCATGCAGCCGACGCTACCCGCGAGGCCCACCAGCCATTGCGTCCGTGCGAGCGTGCGCGATAACGCACCCCTCGACGGACGCAGCGCCCGGCCGGCTCTAAACCGCGCGCCTCAGTCGTCGCGTGCGGTGCGGGTGTTCTCGTCCACGAGCGCGCGCAGCTGCGCGGTCGCCCGGCGCGCCCGCCGTCCGTCGGAGCCCTGGATGGCCATCGCCTTGATGGTGGTGCCGTCATCGATGTCGAGCACCGCCCACGGGTCGCCGGGCTGCAGCCGGATGTGCACCACCTGGGCCCACTCCAGCCGTCGCACCCGGTAGACGTTGACGATCCGCAGCCCGTCCGCGTCGGCCCGGATCGCGCTGCGGGCGATGCCGTACAGGAACGCCAGCATCGCGCCGAAGATCAGCAGCAGCGTGACGCGCTGCCCGATGTTGAACTGCTCGCGCACCGAGGCCGGCATCGCCACCCAGATGACCGCGATCGCGCCCACGAGCAGGGTGCCCATCGCCGCGGCCATCAGCCGGATGCCCAGGGGGCGATAGCGCCACGGCAGCTCGGGCACGGGCGGGGTGCCCTCGGGTTGCCGGCGTCCGCTCACAGCCGGCATGCGTGGATGTCGGTCACCAGGATCGCCCGGGCGCCGAGGCTCCACAGGTCGTCCATCACCTTCTGCGCCTGCAGCCGGGGAACCATCGAGCGCACCGCGACCCATCCCTCGCGGTGCAGCGGCGAGACCGTCGGCGACTCGAAGCCGGGAGTCACCTCGACCGCCTTCTCCGCGTGCTCGACGCGGATGTCGTAGTCCATCATCACGTACGTGCGGGCGACGATCACGCCCTGCAGCCGGCGCAGGAACACGTCGAGGCCGCTCGGCTCGTCGCCCTCGCGGGAGACCAGCACGGCCTCGGACTCCAGGATCACGTCACCGACGATCTCCAGCCCCGCCTGGCGCAGGGTGGTGCCGGTGGAGACCACGTCGGCGATGACGTCGGCGACGCCGAGCCGCACCGCGGACTCGACCGCACCGTCGAGCCGCACCACGTGCGCGGTGATGCCGTGCTTGTCGAGGAACCTGGTCACCACGCCCTTGTACGACGTGGCGATGCGCTTGTCCTGCAGCCCGGAGATGTCGGCCACGGTTCCCGGCACGGCGGCGAAGCGGAACCTCGAGCTGCCGAAGCCCAGCGGCATCACCTCACGCGCCGGTGCGCCGGAGTCGTGCAGCAGGTCGCGGCCCGTGATGCCGACGTCGAGGGTGCCCTCGCCGACGTACACCGCGATGTCGCGCGGACGCAGGTAGAAGAACTCGACCCCGTTGTCGGGGTCCTCCAGCACCAGCTCGCGGCCGCCGCGCTGCCGGTAACCGGCCTCGGACAGCATCTGCTGGGCGGAGTCGGACAGCGAGCCCTTGTTGGGCACGGCGATCTTCAGCATCGGACGTGGCTCCTGGGCGGTCACAGGTGGGTGTAGACGTCTTCGAGGGTGAGTCCGCTGGCCAGCATCAGGACCTGCGCGTGGTACAGCAGCTGGCTCAGCTCCTCGGCCGTGCGTTCCCGGGTCTCGTGCTCGGCCGCCATCCATGACTCGGCCGCCTCCTCGACCAGCTTCTTGCCGATCGCGTGCACGCCCTGGTCGAGTGCGGCCACCGTGCCCGAGCCGTCCGGCCTGGTGCGTGCCTTCTCGGTCAGCTCCTCGAAGAGCTGGTCGAACGTCTTCATGGTGGCCTAAGCCTAGGACCCGCCGGTGTCGCGGCAGCCGCCTGTCCCAGTCCGACTGCCAGTCCGACTGCCAGTCCGACTGCCAGTCGCACTGCCCGTCGGGCCGCCGGTCGCAGGGCCGGTACGGGACTCAGTCGCGGTGCCGCAGCCGGCGGATGGTGACCGCGGTGTGGAGCGCGGCCTGCGTGGCCTCGTATCCCTTGTCCTCGCTGGAGCCCTCCAGCCCGGCCCGGTCGAGGGCCTGCTGCTCGGTGTCGCAGGTGAGCAGCCCGAAGCCCAGGGGCACGGCGCAGTCGAGGGCGACGCGGCTGAGCCCGTCGGTGGCGGCGCGGCAGACGTACTCGAAGTGCGGGGTGCCGCCACGCACCACCACGCCCAGCGCGACGATCGCGTCGTAGCCCAGGCGCGCCAGGTGCAGCGCCGCGACCGGCAGCTCGAACGAGCCCGGCACCCGCATCACCGTCGGGGCCTCCACCTGGGCCTCGTCGAGCGCCCGCTGGGCCCCGGCCAGCAGCCCGTCCATCACCTCGGTGTGCCACATGGCGGCCACGACACCCACGCGCAGCGCGTGGCAGTCCAGGCGGCCCAGCGGCGGAAGCCCGGCCCCGCTCATCGCTCCTCCTCCGGTGCGCGGCCCTCGCCCAGCGGCTCCACCATCTCGCCCATCTCGTCGAGGCTGGGCAGGTCGTGGCCCATCCGGTCGCGCTTGGTCTGCAGGTAGCGGAGGTTCTCCGCGGTCGGCGTGACCGGGAGGGGCAGCCGCTCGCGCACCGTGATGCCGTAGGCCTCCAGCCCGGTGTGCTTGGCCGGGTTGTTGGTGATCAGCCGCACGGACGTCACGCCGAGGTCGGCGAGGATCTGCGCGCCGGTGCCGTAGTCGCGAGAGTCCGCCGGCAGGCCGAGCTCGAGGTTGGCATCGACCGTGTCGTGGCCGGCGTCCTGCAGCGAGTACGCGCGGAGCTTGTGCAGCAGGCCGATTCCCCTGCCCTCGTGGCCCTTCAGGTACAGGACGACCCCACGACCGTGCGCCACCACCGCACGCATCGCCGCGTCCAGCTGGGGGCCGCAGTCGCACCGCAGCGAGCCGAACACGTCACCGGTCAGGCACTCCGAGTGCAGCCGTACGACCACGTCAGTGCCGTCGCCGAGGTCGCCGTGCACCAGCGCGATCTGCTCGGTCTGGTCGACGGCGTTGTGGTAGCCGTACGCGGTGAACGAGCCGTACAGCGTCGGCAGCCGCGTCTGCGCGATGCGCTGCACCTGCCGCTCGTTGCGGCGGCGGTAGCGGATCAGGTCGTCGATGGAGACCAGTGCCAGGCCGTGCTCGTCGGCGAAGTCGCGCAGCTGCTGGCCGCGTTTCATCGTGCCGTCGTCGTTGACCAGCTCGGCGATCACGCCGGCGGGGTTGAGCCCGGCCAGCCGCGCGAGGTCGACCGAGGCCTCGGTGTGCCCGGGACGCACCAGCACGCCGCCCTCGCGGTAGCGCAGCGGGAACACGTGCCCGGGCTGCACGATCTCGTACGGCTCGGTGGCGGAGTCGACGAGAACGCGCACCGTGTGCGCCCGGTCGGCCGCGGAGATGCCGGTGGTGACGCCGTGACGCGCGTCCGCCGAGATCGTGTACGCCGTGCGCATCCGCTCGCGGTTGTGCGGCGTCATCAGCGGGACGCCGAGCCGGTCGAGCGCGGCACCCTCCATCGGCACGCAGATGACCCCGCTGCTGTAGCGGATCATGAACGCCACCAGCTCGGGGGTGGTCTTGCCGGCCGCGAACACCAGGTCGCCCTCGTTCTCGCGGTTCTCGTCGTCGACGACCACGACGGCCTTGCCGGCGCGGATGTCCTCGACCGCTCGCTCGATGCTGTCCACGCGTACGTCGGTCATGGTCATTGCGACTCCTTGTCCGCAAGCAGACGCTCGACGTACTTGGCGAGTACGTCGACCTCCAGGTTGACGGGGTCCCCGACCGCGCGGCTGCCCAGCGTGGTCATCTCGAGGGTCGTGGGGATGAGGCTGACGGTGAAGCTCGGCTCCTGCCGCGAGTCGTCGATCTCGACGACGGTGAGCGAGACCCCGTCCACCGTGATCGACCCCTTCTCGGCGACGTAGCGCGACAGGCGGGCGGGCAGGCCGATCCGCACGACCTCCCAGTGCTCGCTCGGGATGCGCTCGAGCACCGTGCCGACCGCGTCGACGTGCCCCTGCACAATGTGTCCGCCGAGGCGGGTGTGTGTCTGCACGGCGCGCTCGAGGTTGACCCGGGAGCCGACGCCGAGCGCGCCGATCGAGGTCTTGTCCAGCGACTCCTTCATCACGTCGGCGGTGAACACGACGCCGTGGTTGTCGACCACGGTCAGGCAGCACCCGTTGACCGCGATCGAGTCGCCGTGCTCGGCGTCGGCGGTGACGCGGTCCGCACGCACCGACAGGCGCACCGAGTCACCGAGGTCGTCGACCGACACCACCTCTCCGAGCTCCTCGACTATCCCGGTGAACATCGGCGTCACTCCTTGTCGCTGGCGGGTCGGACGGGCCGGCCGGTCAGCCGGAGGTCGGGGCCGAGCCGGGTGAGGTCGGTGACCTCGAGCCGCAGGGCGTCGGTGATCGTGGAGATGCCCGCGTCGTCGAGGGCGTGCCGGCCCGCGCCGAGCAGGACCGGCGCGATGTAGGCGACCACCTCGTCGACCAGGCCCTGCCGCAGGAACGCGCCCGCCAGCGTCGGTCCGCCCTCCAGCCAGACGTGCTGGCAGTCACGGGCGAACAGCTTGGCCAGCACCTCGGCGGGGTCGTGCGTGTGCAGCAGCAGGGTCTCGGCGACGGGGTCGAGGACCCGGGCGTCGGAGGGGATCTCGCTGCGCCCCACGACGACGCGCCGCGGCTGGCGGGCGACCGGTTCGCCGTGCTCGTCGCGCACCGTCAGCTGCGGGTCGTCGGCCAGCACCGTGCCGGTGCCGACCACGATCGCGTCGCACTCTGCCCGCAGCCGGTGCACGTCGCGGCGCGCTGCCAGGGAGGTGATCCACTGGCTGGTGCCGTCGGTGGCCGCGGAGCGGCCGTCCAGCGTCGCGGCGTACTTCCAGGTGACGAACGGGCGGCCGTGCCGGATCGCGAAGCTCCAGGCCGGGTTGACCTCGGCGGCCTCGGACGCGAGGACGCCTCCCTCGACGTCGACGCCGGCCTTGCGTAGCGCGTCGGCGCCGCCGCGCGCCACCGGGTTCTCGTCGTGCTGACCGAAGACGACCCGGTCGACCCCGGCGTCCACCAGCGCCTGCGCACAGGGCCCGGTACGTCCGGCGTGGTTGCAGGGCTCCAGCGTGACGACCGCGGTCGCACCGCGCGCCCGGGAGCCGGCACGGGCCAGCGCGTCGGTCTCGGCGTGCGGACCCCCCGCGCCGCGGTGGTAGCCGGTGGCCACCACGCCACCGTCGCGGTCGAGGAGGACGCAGCCGACGCGTGGGTTGGGCCCGAGGGGCACGCCGGGCGTGCGGGCGAGGTCGATGGCGCGGCGCATGGCCGCCACCTCGTCCTGCGATGCCATCCCGGCCTCTCCCGCTCCCGCGGCCGCCGGGGTCTGTGAGACGGTGCCGTCGCTCGCCTGGTGTGCCGCCGCAGCGCCGAAGCGCCACCGGGGTGACCGGGCTACGACGGACCGCGCGCATCCTCCCATCCGGACTTTCACCGTCGGTCCTGGAGTTCCACCAGGTCAACCGCCCGTGGCCTGCACGTGTGTGGGACCCGGACGGGTCGCGGACTGTCACCGCCGGTTCGGAATCTCACCGACCCCGGAGCGCGCGAGCTGTCGACAACTCGTCGGACTCAGTCTGACACGACGGCCAAGGGCCGGCGGTCCCGGCTCGCGTGATTCCGGCCACGTGGCGACGCCCGCGGGACGGCGACCGGCACGGCTCGGCAGGTACGCCGGGACTCACCGGGGGCGGATCAGCCCCTCCTGGGCGACCGAGGCCGCTAGCCGCCCGTCGGCGGTGAACACCCGGCCGATGGACAGCCCGCGGGCGCCGCTGGCGGATGGTGACACCTGGTCGTACAGCAGCCACTCGTCGGCCCGGAAGGTCCGGTGGAACCACATGGCGTGGTCGAGCGAGGCCATCTGGATTTTCGATGAGCCCATCATGGCCTGGTGCGGCACCAGTGACGCCCCGAGCAGGGTCAGGTCGCTGGCATAGGTGAGCACGCAGTCGTTGAGCACCCGGTCGTCGCTGAGCTTTCCGGAGGCCCGGAACCACAGCCGTGACTGCGCCGGCCGCTCGTCGGCGGGCAGAGCCCGGCTCGGGCCGGAGTCACCGGCGTGACGGACGTCGAGCGCGGCCCACTCCGTCTGCCAGAACTCGGCCGCAGACTCCTGCCCGGTGATCTCGCGGTAGAGCTCGGCCATCGTCGGGCACTCCTCCGCCGGCGGCACGTCGGGCATGCGGTCCTGGTGCTCGTAGCCGTCCTCGTCGATCTGGAACGACGCGGTCGCGTAGAAGATGCCGTGGCCGTGCTGGCGGGCCACCACCCGGCGGGTGCTGAACGAGCGGCCGTCCCGGATCCGCTCGACGTCGTAGATGATCGGCGTCGACGGGTCGCCTCCGCGCAGGAAGTAGGCGTGCAGCGAGTGCACCCAGCGACCCTCCGGTGCGGTGCTGTAGGCCGCGCGCAGCGCCTGCGCGGCCACCTGGCCGCCGAACACCCGCTGCCTGCTGGTCTTCGGCTGACGTCCACGGAACAGGTCGACCTCGATCGGCTCGAGGTCGAGCAGGTCAACGATCTCTTCCAGCGTCTCCGGCACCGGGTCATCGTTTCACGCGCGGCGGCGGTGGCACGCCCCGACCGGAGCGGCCGGAGCCGTGGCAGTCACTCGTCGCGGCGGTCCAGACCAGCGAGGAAGCGCTCGAACTCCGCGCCGAGCTCCTCCGCCGACGGCAGCGGGGTGTCCTCGGCCAGCAGCGACGACTCCGAGGCACGGGAGAACGCGTCGTACTGCTGCTCCAGCGCCTGCACGGCCTCGCGGATCTCGTCCGATGCCTCCACCTGTGCGGCGATCTCGCCGGCGCGCTCGGCCGCAGCCTCCACCAGGCCGCCGTGCTGCAGGGACAGCCCGGTCTGCCGTGACACCGCGTCGATGAGGTCGACCGCCGCCTGCGGATAGTCGTTCTGGGCGACGTAGTGGGGCACGTGCGCGACGAACCCCATGCTGCGGTGGCCCCACTCCCCCAGGCGCAGCTCCAGGACGGCGGCCGCGCTGCCGGGAACGCGGATGTTGCCCTTCCAGATGTTCGCGGTCTCCAGCGTCTCCGGCTGCGCGGAGTGCACGGTCAGCATCAGCGGCCGGGTGTGCGGCAGCGCCATCGGCACCGCGCCGAGACCGACCGTCATGGTGACGCCGAACCGGCGCAGCAGACCGCGCACCGCCTGGGCGAACCGCTCCCACTGGTAGTCCGGCTCCGGCCCGACCAGCAGCAGGTACGGCGTACCCGCGGAGTCCTCGGCCAGGCGCACCACCAGGCGCGGCGCCGCGTAGTCCTCGTAGTGGTTCTCGGAGAACGTCAGCGGCGGGCGCCGGCCGCGGTAGTCGTAGAGCTGGTCGAGGTCGAAGCTGGCGACCACCCGGCTGCCCTCGGCCAGCTGCCGCGCGGCGAGACGCCCCGCGTTGCCGGCGTCGAGGAAGCCGTCCAGCGCGTGCACCAGCACCAGGTCGTCGCGCCCGGAGTCCAGCTCCGGCACGTCGTCGACCACGTGCACCAGACCCGTCGGGTCCTCCATCACATCCGCTCCTGCACTGTCAGTCCTCCACGACGTGCTCGGCGAACTGGGCACGCATGACCCGCCAGCGGGCGAGGTCGAAGCGTCCGTCGAGTCCGAGCGCGTCCACTGCCTCGTAGGCCTCGGCCATGGCGTGGTGGCTGTTGTCGTGCGCGAACAGCCCCAGCCGACCGAACGTCACGATCTTGGGAACGCTCGACACCCAGCTGTCGATTCCCCGCAGCCGGTCCTCGTAGCCGACGTCGTACACCGGGTAGACGGCGGGCAGCCGTCGCACCTCGACCGCACCGCGGCGGACCGGCGGCAGGCCGTTGCGCGCCAGGGCCTCCTCGACCGCGTCCGCGAGCCGGTCCGGCGACGCCGACCACACCTCGTCGCCCACGGTGCACGGGATCTCCGCGCACAGCACCGAACGGTCGTCCGGGTCGGCGTCGGAGTCGCGGTAGTTGGCGGGCTCGGAGATCCGGCTCACCGGGGTGTTCGGCACCGGCAGGTAGTGCGCGTCGAACTCGGTCCACCGCCCGGCCGTGTGCACCAGGTAGACCAGCACCATCGCGCGGAACCTCAGCCCGGCGGCGGCCTCGATCGCCTGCAGCGGCGGGCCGGGGGTGGTGAGCCTGCCCAGGACGGGCAGCGGCAGCGTGCTGAACGCGATGCCGGCCTCGATGTGCTCGCCGCGCCGGGTGTGCACGCTCACGTCCTCGTACGTCGGCGCGATGTGGTCGACCTCCGCACCGAGCCTGATCTCGGCCCCGGCCGCGACCGCCGCGTCCGCGAGCCGCTCGGTGATCTGCCCGAACCCCCGACGCGGGTAGCGGAACAGCTTGCCCTGGGGGCTGCGCCGCGAGGTGCGTCCCTTGCGCAGCAGCCGCCCCGCGACCTTCCACGCGCTGTTGCCGGAGACACGCCGGCGCGCCTGCTCACCGGCCAGCCGGGAGCCCGGCATCCCCCACAGCTTCTGCGCGAACGGGCCGTGCACGGCGTCGTAGACGGTCGGCCCCAGCCCGGCCTTCACCTGCTCCTCGTAGGTGTCGGCCTTCGGCCGCCGCAGCGGTCCGGTGACCGCGTCCCTGGCGATGCCGGCGACCATCCGCGACGGCATCGCGCGCACCAGCTCACCGGCCCGCAGCGGGTAGCCCACCCAGGTGTCGTCCAGGCGCAGCCGGCCGTTGCGCGAACGGGTCTGCAGGTCGTCGCCGAGCAGCTCCTCGAGGTCGGCCAGCAGCCGCGGCGGGGTCGCGGGGTGCAGCCGGTGGCTGCCGTGGTCGACCCGTACGCCGGCGACGTCGAACGAGGCCGCCATGCCGCCGACCGCCTCCGAGCGCTCCAGGACCGTGACCGAGAAGCCCCGCCGGGCGGCACGCCACGCCGCGGCCAGGCCCGCGGGCCCGGCACCGAGTACGACGACGTCAGCGGAGTCCATGAGTGCCGTCATGCTAGTCGGCGCGGGTGCCTGGCAGACGCAAAGGTGCCGACCGTCACGGCCGGCACCCTCGCGGTCGGTCGGTGTACGACGGCCTCAGGCGGCGCTCTCGTACCGCGCGAGCCTGCTGTGGCTGCGGCCGTAGGCGAAGTAGACGACCAGCCCGATCAGCATCCACACGAAGAACCGCAGCCACGTCTCCCCGGCCAGGTTCAGCATGAGGTAGAAGCAGATCACGACGGCCAGGATCGGCACGAGCGGCACGCCCGGCGTGCGGAAGGCGCGCGGCAGGTCGGGACGGGTGCGCCGCAGGACGATGACGCCGATGCTCACCAGGATGAACGCGAACAGGGTGCCGATGTTGACCAGCTCGGCCAGCACGCTGATGCTCGACGTCATCGCGACGATCGCGACGAACACGCCGACTGTCGAGGTGACGACATAGGGCGTCCGGTAGCGAGGATGCACCTTCGCGAACACCGGAGGCAGCAGGCCGTCGCGCGCCATCGCGAACGCGACCCGGCTCTGGCCGAGCAGCAGGATCATCACCACGACGATGATGCCCAGCGCCGCGCCGAAGCCGACGACCTTCGCCATGCCGTCCAGACCGACGCTCGTCAGCGCCGTCGACAGCGGTGCGGCGTCGTTGGGGTCGATCTGCTTGTAGTTCTGCATGCCCGTGAGCACCGTCGACACCACGACGTAGAGCAGCGTGCAGATGGCAAGGGAGCCGATGATCCCCAGCGGAAGGTCGCGCTTGGGGTTGCGCGCCTCCTCGGCCGTGGTGGCGACCACGTCGAACCCGATGAACGCGAAGAACACGATGGCCGCGCCCGTCACGACACCGCCCCAGCCGAACACCTGCGGGTCGAGGCCGAACAGGCTCTGGATCAACGGTGAGGAGAGGAACGTCCCCGGCTCGGTCGGCGGTGCGGCCGGCGGGACGTAGGGCGAGAGGTTGTCGGCGCTCACGTAGCCGATGCCGGCGAAGACGAAAAGCAACGCGACGCCCACCTTGAGGGCGACCGCGATCTCGTTGACCCGGCTGGACAGCTTGATGCCGAGGATCAGGATCACCGTCAGCACGAGCACCAGCAGGCCCGCAGGCAGGTTGAGCACGCCCTCCTCGGTGCTGGACAACGAGGCCGGGATGGCGAACGGCGTGCCCTCGAGGACCGCCTGCAGGTAGGCGGACCAGCCCGCCGCCACGGCCGCGGCCCCGATGATGAACTCCAGGATCAGGTCCCAGCCGATGACCCAGGCGACGAGCTCACCGGCGGTCGCGTAGGAGAACGTGTACGCCGAGCCGGCGACGGGGACCGTCGAGGCGAACTCGGCGTAGCACAGCGCCGCCAGTCCACACGCGACCGCCGCGATCACGAAGGACAGGCCGATCGCCGGGCCGGCGTTGCTGGCCGCCGCCGAGCCGGTGAGAACGAACAGGCCTCCGCCGATGGTGACGCCGATGCCGAACACCGTCAGGTCAAGGGCCCTGAGCTCTTTCTTCAGCCGATGGTCGGGTTCGTCCGTCTGGGCGATCGACTGCTCGATCGACTTCGTCCGCATCAGACTCATCGAGGCCCCCTCCGGTTCCACACCACGATCGTGGTGTCGACCCTAGTCCCGAATCGTCATGCCGTCTCGGGGGCGCGCGGGGCCGGCACCTCCCGCAGACGGCGACCGGAGTCGACCCTCGCGAGGTCCTCGGAGACCGACCGCAGCAGCTCGGCCGAGGTCAGGCCGATGCGGTCGAGAATGGCCGCCCGCTTGGCGTGCGGCAGGAACTCCTGCGGGATGCCATGCACACGCACGGGCGTGTCGACCCCGGCGTCGGTGAGTGCCTGCGCGAGCGTGGCGCCGCACCCGCCGACCCGGCCGTTGTCCTCGACGCTGACCACCAGCCGGTGCGCGGCCGCGAGCTCGACCAGCGCCGGGTCGACCGGCTTGGCCCAGCGCGGGTCGACCAGGGTGACGCCGACCCCCTGCGCGGCGAGCTTCTCGGCCACCTCGACGCACGGCGAGACCATCGCGCCGACGGCGACCAGCAGCACGTCCTGCTCGCCCTCGCAGACGATGACGTCGCAGCCGCCGACCCGGTCGACGGCGGGGACGTCCTCGCAGACCGGGCCGGTGGGGAACCGAAGAACTGTGGGCGCGTCGTCGACCTCGGCCGCCTCGCCGAGAAGCTCCACGACGCGGCTGCCGTCGCGGGGAGCGGCCAGTCGGAGCCCGGGCACGACCTGCAGCACCGACATGTCCCACATGCCGTGATGGCTGGCGCCGTCGGGCCCGGTGACACCGGCACGGTCGAGTACGAACGTGACTCCGCACCGGTGCAGCGCCACGTCCATCAGCACCTGGTCGAACGCCCGGTTGAGGAAGGTCGAGTAGACGGCGATGACCGGGTGCAGGCCGCCCATGGCCATTCCCGCGGCGCTGGTGGTCGCGTGCTGCTCGGCGATGCCGACGTCGAAGGTGCGCTCGGGGTACCGGGCCTGGAACCGGTCCAGCCCGGTCGGGTTCATCATCGCTGCCGTCACCGCGACGACATCGTCACGGCGCTCACCCAGGTCGACCAGCGCGTCGGCGAACACGTGCGTCCACGACCGCGGCTTGGCGGCCTGCTCGCCGGTCTCGATGTCGAACGGCCCGGGCGAGTGGAACTGGTCGGCCTCGTGGCACTCCGCCGCGTGGTAGCCCATCCCCTTGTGGGTGATCGCGTGCACGATCACCGGCCCGCCGAAGCCCTTGGCCTGCTCGAGGGCGGCCTCCAGCGCCGCCCGGTCGTGCCCGTCGACGGGTCCGACGTACTTCAGGCCGAGGTCCTCGAACAGGCCCTGCGGGGCCAGGACGTCCTTGAGGCCCTTCTTGATCCCGTGCAGCACGTCGTAGGCCGCCGCGCCGACCATCGGGGCACGGGTGAGGCGGTTCTTGACCAGCTCGAGCACCCGCTCGTACCGCGGGTCGGTGCGCAACGACGTGAGGTGGTCGGCGAGCCCGCCGACCGTCGGCTGGTAGGACCGGCCGTTGTCGTTGACCACGATCACCAGCGGGCGGTCCTTGCCCGCGGCGATGTTGTTCAGCGCCTCCCACGCCATGCCGCCAGTCAGCGCGCCGTCACCGACGACAGCCACCACGTGCCGGTCCTCGCCCCGGATCGCGACCGCCTTGGCCAGCCCGTCGGCGTACGACAGCGCCGTGGAGGCGTGGGAGTTCTCGACCAGGTCGTGCTCGGACTCGGCCCGGCTGGGGTAGCCGGAAAGGCCGCCCTCCTGCCGGAGCTGGTCGAACCCGTCCGCGCGGCCGGTGAGGATCTTGTGGACATAGCTCTGGTGCCCGGTGTCGAACACCACCCGGTCGTGCGGGCTGTCGAACACCCGGTGCAGCGCGATCGTCAGCTCCACCACGCCGAGGTTGGGGCCGAGGTGGCCACCGGTCTTCGAGACCTTCTCGACGAGGAAGTCGCGGATCTCCTGTGCCAGCTCGGTGAGCTCGCGGTCATCGAGCCCCCGCAGGTCACTCGGCCCGCCGATCGAGTCGAGCAGCGCCATGTGGCTGGGTCCTCTCCTGCGGCTTGCGGGGTCAGCCACCGAGTCTAGGCCCCGCCCGGGAGAGGCCCAATCGCCGCGACCTTGGGCTCGTGCAGGCTGCCGACCCAGACCGTGCCGTGGTGCTCGCGAACCCCCGTCACCATGTGGAAGTCGTCATGCTGACCGCCCAGGTCGTGCACCAGCCTGCCGTCGGTGTCGTAGGCCTGGACACGCACCGTGCGCTTGGGCCTGGGCTGCAGCCGGTCCGGCAGCCGCCAGGCGACCTTGCGCAGCACCGGGTGGCGCGGAAGGAGGAAGTCGAGCACCCGGTCGCGCGGGGACGCGATCGTGACCCAGATGAGCCCGTCGGTACCGGTCGCGATGTTGTCGGGAAAGCCCGGCAGGTTCTCCACCAGCGGCTCCGGCTTGCCGGCGCGGCTGCCGGCCAGCCACAGCCGCTGCACGGAGTAGGTGCCGGTCTCGGCCACCGCGACGAACGACTCGTCCGGCGCGAGCGCGACCCCGTTGGCGAAGGCCAGCCCCCCCAGCACCACCTCGACCTCCCCGGAGGGGCTGCGCCGTATCAGCCGGCCGGTGCGGCTGTGCGCGAGCAGGTCGGCCTTCCAGTCGTCGACGCCGAAGTCGCGGGTGGAGTCGGAGAAGTAGATGGTGCCGTCGCCGGCCACCGCGGCGTTGTTGCAGAACCGCATCGGCCGGCCCTCGACCTCGTGGACCAGCACCTCCACCGCCTCGGTGCGCAGGTCGACGCGCAGCAGGCCCCGGATGGCGTCGCAGACGATGAGGGCGCCGTCGGGGGCGAGCTCGATGCCGAGCGGGCGGCCGCCGGTCATGGCGAGCAGCTCGACCACGCCGCCGTCGGCGCTCACCCGGAAGATCCGTCCGTCCTCGGTGCCCGTGATGACCCGGCCGGCGTCGTCGACGACGACGTCCTCGGTGCCGTACGAAGGCATCGCGACCACACGCAGCGGCGGCAGCCCGGGCAGGCGCTTCGTGCCGCCCGGCTGCGCGGGTGGTGGCGTCCAACGGCGCGGGCTGATCCTGGGTCGGCTCATCTGGCGGACACTACCGACACGTAACCGCCGGCCGGCCCGGGGTCGTGCGGGGCTTCCGCGGGACGCACCCGGGCGCCCAGGCGTCAGCCGGGGATCAAGCCGGGCTCACAGCCGGGGCCGGAACTGGCGCCCGCGCAGTGCCTGCTCGACCAGGTCGACGGCGCGCCTGCGGGCCAGCAGCCGAGCGATCTCGCGTTCCCACGCCTGGACCGCGCGTTCGACCGTCTCCGGCTCGACGAAGTCGCGCAGGCTGGTGCGCACGTCGCCGAGGGCGCGTCGCGAGGCCTCCAGGCTGGCCTCGGTGTGGACCGCGGCGAACCGGGCGAGCACGACCGTGTGCCGCCGCAGGACGGCGTAGCCGCGGAACTCGGGCGGGCAGATGTCGAGCAGCCACGGCCCGGCCGAACGCTCCCACCCCTCGACCGCGGGTGGCCGCACCTCGGCCGGCCACCCCGGAGGTGCCACCGCCTGCGCCATGCACACCACTATATCGAACACATGTTCGAGTACGCCAGCTGACGTAGGGTCTGCCTCCGTGGACTGCGTGTTCTGCCGGATCGTGTCCGGTGAGGTCTCGGCACACCACGTGCTCGACGAGCCGGAGGTCGTGGGCTTCCTCGACGCGCGGCCGGTGTTCAAGGGTCACGTGCTGCTGGTCCCCCGCACCCATCTGGACACGCTCTCCGACCTGCCCGAGACGCTGTTCGGCCCGCTGTTCGGCGCGGCCCAGCGGGTCTCCGACGCGGTGCGCTCGGCGCTGGGGGCGCAGGGGTCGTTCGTGGCGCTGAACAACGTCGTCAGCCAGAGCGTCCCGCACGTGCATGTGCACGTGGTCCCGCGGACGAAGGGCGACGGCCTGCGCGGTTTCTTCTGGCCGCGCACCAAGTACGCCGACGACGCCGAGGCCGCCGACTACGCCGGGCGGATCAGCGCTCGCCTGCACTGACTCGTCCGCGGTCGTTCGACGCGGAACACCCGAGCGACCGCAGACGAATCAGGAGAGGAGCGCGCGCAGGAGCACCGCCATCGCGGAGGCGACGACCACCGACAGCACGCACAGGCGGAACCAGGCGCCGTGCAGCCGCGACCGCAGTGGCAGGGAGAGCAGGAAGCCCACGCCGAAGAAGGGGAAGAACGCCAGCCCGGTGTACAGCTCCGTCATCGTCATCTGGCCGGCCAGTGCCAGCCCGCCCAGCGACAGGGCCGAGCCGAGGACGAACACCAGCGCCATCGTCGAGCGCACCGTCTTGGGGTCGGCGTGCTGGTAGACCAGGGCCATCGGCGGGCCACCGATCGCGGCGGTGGTGGCGCCGATCGCGGACAGGAACCCCGCACCGGTCAGCGTCGACCGCGTCACCGGCACCGCGTAGGCGTGCACCGTGAGCGCCACCGCGAGCAGCGTCATCACGCCGACGACGATGGCCAGCTCGTCGCGCGGCAGAGCCGCCACGATGGCGATGCCGGGCAGGGTGCCCGCGATCCGGCCCGCGAACACCCAGCCCACCCGCGGGTCGACGTGCCGGTGCTCGGTCGCCAGCGACATCGCGGGCAGGAGCAGGCCGCAGACGAGCAGGCTGCCGGGCATCAGTGACGGGTCGAGCAGGGTGACGATCGGCGCCGCCACCAGCCCGATGCCCATGCCGATGGCGCCCTGGACGACCGCGCCGACCAGCACGGCGATGCCCGCGAGCATCACCACGTGCAGGTCGATCAAGTGCCGAGCAGACCGCGCAGGACGTACTGCATGATGCCGCCGTTGCGGTAGTAGGAGGCCTCACCGGGGGTGTCGATGCGGACGACCGCGTCGAACTCGGTGTCGCCGGCCTTGACCTTCACCGTGCGCGGGGTCGTGCCGTCGTTGAGCGCGGTGACTCCGGTGACCTCGAACACCTCCTCGCCGGTCAGGCCCAGCGACTCGGCGTTCTCACCCTCGGGGTACTGCAGCGGCAGCACGCCCATGCCGATCAGGTTGGAGCGGTGGATCCGCTCGTAGGACTCCGCGATCACCGCCCGTACGCCGAGCAGCGCGGTCCCCTTGGCCGCCCAGTCGCGCGAGGAGCCCGAGCCGTACTCCTTGCCCGCCAGGATCACCAGCGGGACGCCCTTCCGGGCGTAGGCCTCCGACGCCTCGTAGATGGTGGTGACCGGCGCCTCGTCCACGGTGAAGTTCCTCGTGAACCCGCCCTCGGTGCCCGGTGCGAGCTGGTTGCGCAGCCGGATGTTGGCGAACGTGCCGCGGATCATCACCTCGTGGTTGCCGCGCCGCGAGCCGTAGGAGTTGAAGTCACGCCGCTCCACCCCGTGCTCGGTGAGGTAGCGGCCCGCCGGGCTGTCGGTCTTGATCGCCCCCGCCGGCGAGATGTGATCGGTGGTCACCGAGTCGCCCAGCATCGCGAGCACCCGTGCGCCGTGGATGTCGGTGACCTCGGACGGCTCGCGCTGCATGCCGTCGAAGTACGGCGGCTTGCGCACGTAGGTCGAGCTCTCGTCCCACTCGAAGATGCTGCCCTCGGGGGTGGGGAGCTGCTGCCACCGCTCGTCGCCGGCGAACACGTCGGCGTAGTCCTGGGTGAACATCTCCGAGGCGATCGCGTTCTGGACGACCTCGTCGATCTCCTGGGCCGACGGCCAGATGTCCTTCAGGAACACGTCCTTGCCGTCGCTGCCCTGCCCCAGCGGCTCCTCGAACAGGTCGACGTCCATCGACCCCGCCAGCGCGTAGGCGACCACCAGCGGCGGCGAGGCGAGGTAGTTCATCTTCACGTCGGGGTTTATGCGGCCCTCGAAGTTGCGGTTGCCGGAGAGCACCGACACCACCGACAGGTCGTTGTCGTTGACGGCCTGGCTGACCTCCGGGATCAGCGGGCCGGAGTTGCCGATGCACGTGGTGCAGCCGTAGCCGACCAGGTTGAAGCCCAGCTTCTCCAGGTAGGGCGTGAGGCCGGCCCGCTCGTAGTAGTCCATGACCACCTTCGAGCCAGGGGCCAGCGACGTCTTCACCCACGGCTTGCGGCCCAGCCCCCGGTCGACGGCGTTGCGGGCCAGCAGCGCCGCGCCGATCATCACCGACGGGTTGGAGGTGTTGGTGCACGAGGTGATCGCGGCGATGGAGACGGCGCCGTGGTCGACCTCGAACTTCGACCCGTCGGAGAGCTCCACCAGCACCGGGTTGCTGGGACGTCCGCCGTCCTTCGGCGCCGCGCTGGCGTGCTCACGCGGGGCGGCCGAGCCGTTGGCACCGTGGTAGGCGGGCGCGTCCGAGGCCGGGAACGACTCGGCCGCGGCCTCGTCGTAGCCCTTCTCCTGGCCGGTCCCAGAGTCGGACACAGTGACGTAGTCGGCCAGCGCGCCGCGGAACTCCTGCTTGGCCTCCGACAGCGCCACCCGGTCCTGCGGCCGCTTCGGGCCGGCGATCGAGGGCACCACGGTGGACAGGTCGAGCTCGAGCCGCTCGGAGTACCGGGGCTCGGCGGCGGGGTCGTGCCACAGGCCCTGCTCCTTGGCGTAGGCCTCGACCAGGGCGATCTGCTCGTCGGACCGGCCGGTCAGCCGCAGGTAGCGGGTGGTCTCGTCGTCGACGGGGAAGACCGCGATGGTCGAGCCGTACTCGGGGCTCATGTTGCCGATGGTCGCGCGGTTGGCCAGCGGCACGGCGGACACGCCCGGGCCGTAGAACTCCACGAACTTGCCGACCACGCCGTGCTTGCGCAGCATCTCGGTGATGGTCAGCACCAGGTCGGTCGCGGTCGCGCCCTCGGGCAGCTCGCCCGCCAGCTTGAAGCCGACCACCCGCGGGATCAGCATCGACACCGGCTGGCCGAGCATCGCGGCCTCGGCCTCGATGCCGCCTACGCCCCAGCCGACGACGCCGAGGCCGTTGACCATCGTGGTGTGCGAGTCGGTGCCCACGCAGGTGTCGGGGTAGGCGACCGTCTTGCCGTCCGCACCCTCGCGGGTGAACGTGACGCGCGCCAGGTGCTCGATGTTGACCTGGTGCACGATGCCGGTGCCCGGCGGGACGACCTTGAAGTCGTCGAACGCACCCTGGCCCCAGCGCAGGAACTGGTAGCGCTCGCGGTTGCGCTCGTACTCGATCTCGACGTTGCGCTCGAACGCCTCCGGGGTGCCGAACACGTCGGCGATGACCGAGTGGTCGATGACCAGCTCGGCCGGGGCGAGCGGGTTGATCCGCGTCGGGTCGCCGCCCAGGTCGCCCATCGCCTCGCGCATGGTGGCGAGGTCGACCACCGCGGGCACGCCGGTGAAGTCCTGCATGATCACTCGCGCGGGCGTGTACTGGATCTCCTTGCTCGGCTCTGCCTGCGCGTCCCAGCCGGCCAGCGCGCGGATGTCGTCGGCGGTGATGTTCTCGCCGTCCTCGGTGCGGAGCAGGTTCTCGAGCAGCACCTTGAGGCTGAACGGGAGGCTGTCGACGTCGAGCCCGTCCCCGGACACCGCGCCGAGCCGGTAGATCTCATACGTCCTGTCGCCGACCTGGAGGTCGGACTTCGCCCCGAAACTGTCGACGCTGCCCATCAGCGATCTCCTCCGCGCGGTTGCGTGTCACGTCGGTTGGTCGTCGTGCTCGTCCTAGACATCTTGGCCGTCCTGGCCCGGCGGGCACGCCGGGGGGTCATGCCCGCCGGCCCGGCGTGCCTACTGGTAGGAACCGAAATTTGTCTTGACGTCAAGATACACGAGATCGAGGCTTCGGTGAAGGCATCGACCGCGGCCTTCGCCCGGTTTGTGGTTGGTTCGGGGCGCTAGCGTGACAGCGGCACCCGGTCGGGCGCCGGTACCGCACGCTGCTGAACGGAACCAGCGGCCCGACCGGGCTCTGTTGTCGGCTACCCGGGACGCGCAGAGCGATGCGGCCCGCTAACTTCTTAGGCAGGGCAGGTGCCGAGACAGCCTGAGCCTCCTCGCGCGCGGAGGCCGACGCGGGTCGCGGTCGGACAGGAGGACGATCGGTGGGCGAGCAGAACGACTGGGCGCGGATGGCGCTGCGGATGGAGAACCTCGCCGCCGAGCTGGTCGAGATGCACGACGTCGAGGACACGCTGGAAGGCGTGCTGAAGCTGGCGGTGTGGATCGCGCCGTGCGACGTGGCCAGCGTGTCACTGCGGCACGGCGGCGGGAGGCTGGAGACCACTGCCGCCTCCGACCCGGTCGCACAGCGTGCACACGAGCTGCAGCAGGACATGGGCGACGGCCCGTGTCTCGACGTGGTGTGGGACGAGGAGGGCGTCAACGTCGTTCCCGACCTGTCCGACAGCACCCGGTGGCCGCGGTGGTCGGAGCACGCCACCGAGCTCGGGCTGTCGAGCATGATCGCGGTGCGCCTGTTCACCCGGGAGCAGACGATCGGCGCGCTCGATCTCTACTCCTTCCAGCAGCACGACTACGACACCGACGACGTGCTGGCCGCCCGGGTCGTCGCCGCGCGGGTGTCCACGGTGCTCGCGCTGGCGCAGCACGAGCAGACCCTCTGGGACGCCATCGACTCCCGGCACCAGATCGGGCAGGCACAGGGAATCCTGATGGAGCGCTACAGCCTCACCGCCGACCAGGCGTTCGCGGTGCTGCGGAGGTACTCCCAGGAGCAGAACCGCAAGCTGCGCGTGGTGGCCAACGAGGTCGTGAACACGCGCAGCCTGCCCGGCGGCCCTCGCCTTCCCGGAGGCGACGGCACCACCTAGCACTCGTCAGCTAGCACCAGTCAGCTAGCACCAGTCAGCGCAGTCGCGCGGCGTACTGCTGCATGAGGTGCAGGTCCTGACGCCGGCGCTCCCAGGTCACGCCCAGGGCCAGCAGGGCGACGCCCGCCGTTCCGAACAGCACCCAGCGCGGCACCGCGGCGGCGTACGGCGCGATGTCGACCACCGCCAGCAGCCCCACGGCGACACCGCCGATCACGAGCGGTGCACCCCAGCGGAGCCGCACCCCGACGCCGACCAGCGCCAGGCCGGCCAGGCCCACGAGCAGCGCCCGCACACTGGTCGGCTCCTGCATGGCGACCACCAGCGACGGGCCGAGGCCCAGCGTCAACGGAGTCGCAAGACCGCGCCAGGAGCTGGCTCCGGGGTTGCGCCGCATCCACAGCAGGCCGGTGACCAGCAGTGCCAGCGAGCCGGGCAGGGTGTACGCCTCGACCACGTCCACGTCGAGTGAGAACAGGCGCACCCACGAGGCCAGCACCAGCAGCCCGCTGCCCAGCCAGGCCACCCGCCTGCGGTCGTCGGACAGGAACGACACCGCGACGGCACCGACGCCGAGGACCGACAGCCCGACGGTCAGCGCCAGCGCGTCCTCCTGCTGGGTGTCGAGCGAGGCCAGCCCCATGAGAGCGGCGGTCAGCTCCAGGGCGACGCGAGGACCGTCGGCCCATCCGGACGACTGCTGGTCTCCGGCCGTCACGTAGCGCGACACCCGCTGCGCCGCCACCGCCGTCAACGCGGCGACGAGCGACACCGCGACCGCACTCCACGGCGCCGCTCCCCCGGCCACCACCACCGCCTGGCCGGCGGTGGCGCCCACGAACACCGCACACGCGCACACCAGCCACCAGCGGTCCTCGACGACCCCGGCGACCGCTCCCGCGGTCACCGCCGCGATGGCGAACGCGACCATGAGCACGACCTCGCCGTCGGCGGTCTGGAGCAGGGCGACGGCCGTCAGCGGGACCAGCACGACCTCGAGGCCCAGACGCCACGAGGCACCGTCGGGACGCCTCGCGAGCACCTCCGCCGTGACCAGCACCGCGACCGACGCCAGGAGCAGCACCAGCCCCGCCGCCGCCACGGACAGGCCGACCAGGTCGGCGCAGGCCTCCAGCGACACCGCCGCGGCCGCGACGCCGAGGGCGACCAGAACCGAGCGGGCAACACCGCGCAGCAACCCGGCTGCCAGCATGAGCAACGCCCCCTGCACCGCAAGGAACAGCGCGCTCGCGCCGACCGACGGCAGCGCAGCACCCACGCCCACCGCGACCGGGACGGCGACCGCCGTGAGGACGACACGAGTGGGCCTGCCTGCCAGCACGACCACTCCCGCGGCGGCGGCCGCGGCCAGAACGACGCCGATCGCGAGCAGCGACCACGAGCCGGACAGCAGCGCGGCGAGCGCGCCGACGCCGACGACCGTCGTCGCAGCAACCGAGGACCCGGTCGCGTCCAGCGGCCGGAACAACGCAAGCCACAGCGCCAGGGCCGCCAGAGCGGCCAGCGGCAGGTACGACCAGGCGGCCACGGCAGGGCCGTCCGGGGACGCGGGCAGGGAGTCGGTGAGACCCAGCGTCCACGGCTGGTAGGCAGCCTGGGCCACCCGGGTCAACGCGAGCTCGGCGCCGAACAGCAGCACGAAGACCGGCGGCAGCGCCGTACCGGTGGCCACCACGCGCAGCGCGTTCTGCCACGGTGCGGACGAGAACGTCGCACCCGCGGCAAGGGCGACCGCCGCGCACCCGATGACCAGCAGCGTGTACGTCGTGCTGAGCTCGCGCGCCGGAAGCAGCAGCACCACGGCCGGTCCGGCGACCGCGAACACGGCCGCGGTCGTACGGGCGGCCAGCTGCAGCCCCGGGAGAACCGCGACCGCCGCGGCGATCGCACCCGAGGCCAGCAGCGGCCCGCCGTCGAAGCCGACGAAGAGCTCGTGCGGCCCGTCGGCCAGCACCGCGAGCAGCAGGCCGGAGCCGGTGAGGTAGACCCACGCGAGCAGCGCGAGGCCGCCCAGCAGCACCGCCGTCACCGACAGCCTGATCCGCCACAGCCCCAGCCCGAGCGAGGCGGAGGCCAGCGTCACCACCGCCGCCAGCCACGCAGGCTCGTAGCTCCAGTCGAGCACCGCGAGCCACACCATCGCCACGCTCGCGAGGACCGCCGCCACCTGCTGCCCGAGCAGCCAGCGTGTCCGGGTCCGCTGGGCCCCCACGGCCCAGCCGACGGCCGCCGCGAGCATCACGACCGAGACCACCCAGTCGAAGGCTCTGCCCTGCACGGCCGACAGCAGCGGGAGACCGGCGTCGTTACCGGCGAGGAGGTCGATCAGCAACAGCCCGCTCGCCACCAGCGTGAGCGCCTCGGCCGCGCCGCGCAGCCCCTGGCGCAGTACCCAGACCGCGGCCCCCGTGGCCAGCGCGGTGATGCCGAGCAGGATGGTGGTCCGCCATGCCAGCGAGAGGTCGGACCAGGTGACGGCGACGAACACCACCGCGGCGACCAGGACGCAGATCGTGCCCAGCCCCAGCAGGACCACCGGCACCGACACAGCGGGAAGCCCGCGGCGCGGGCCGGGTGTCCCGGCTGCCACCGGCGCTGGAGCCGGAGCCGCAGCCGCGCCTGCATGAGGTGCCTGCCCGGCCGGCCACGCGGCCGCGTGGCCGGTGCCGACGGAGGCGGCACGGAGACCCGGCGAAGCACGTCGAGCACCTGGTCGGCGTGCTGCAGGGCGAACCGCAGGTCGTCGGCGACGGGACCCGCCTGGAGCAGGCCGCACCGAGGGCAGCGGTCCGCGCTGCTGAGGGCAGCCCTGCAGTCGGGACATCGGCCGGTGACGAAATAACGGTTCATAGGTGCAGCATTGAGCCACATCAACCGCACGGTAAGAGGGCGAACGTCACAACTTCCCGGTCTTGACCGCACTGGCCCTTCGTGACACTCGGCAGCCTCGTGCGCTGTCAGTCCGGTGCGACGCTCGAGCTCGGACGCGGAGTGCACAGCGCCACGCACTCGACGTGGTGGGTCATGGGGAAGATGTCGAACGCCCGCAGCCCGGTGAGGTCGTAGCCGTGCTCGCCGAAGATGCCCACGTCGCGGGCCAGCGCGGCGGGGTCGCAGGCGACATAGCAGACCGCCCGCGGACGCAGGCCGACGACGGCCTCGACCACGTCACGCCGCACCCCGACACGAGGTGGGTCGAGCACGACGAGGTCGACGGCGTCCATCGGCTCCGCCAGCACCCGCTCGACCCGGCCGTGCCGCAGGCGCACCTGCGGCAGGTCGTGCAGGTTGCGGCGGGCGTCGCGGACCGCGTTTTCATAGCTCTCCACGGCCAGCACCGAACCGGAGCGGCCGACACGCTCGCCGAGGGCGCCGGCGAACAGGCCGACACCGGCGTACAGGTCCAGGGCGGACTCGCCCGCGACCGGCTCCAGCATCCTCAGCACGGCGCCGACCAGCGCGTCGGCCGCGCCCGGGTGCACCTGCCAGAAGCCGGCCGCACCGACCCGCCAGTCACGGCCGGCGGCCCGCTCGGTCACCCGGCTGCGGCCGCGGAACCGGTGCCCGGTGGTGGTCAGCACGCCCTCGGCCTCGATGTCGGGCGGCTCCGGGTGCTGGTGCCACTCCGGCTCGATGACCACCACGCGCTCGCCGCTGCCCGAGACCACAGCCTCGACCGAGGTCGTGCCCGGCCAGCGGTGGTCGGTGACGGCGGGCAGGCCGGGGTGGGCGATGGGACAGGTGTCCACCGGCACCACGTCGTGCGAGCGGTGCTTGAGCAGGCCGAGCCCGCCCTTCTCGTCGGTCGTGAACCGGACGCGCGTCCGCCACCCCAGCCCGTCCCGGTCACCGGGAACCGGCTCGACCTCGACCGGCACGTCGAGGTCGGCGAGCCGGCGCAGCTGCTCAGACACGACGCCGCCGAGCAGGCGACGCTGCGCGGCGGTGGCGACGTGCTGGAAGTCGCAGCCCCCGCAGCCGCCGGGGTGGGCGAGTGGGCAGCGGGCGGCGACGCGGTCCTCCGAGGCCTCCAGCACCTCGACGGCGTCGGCACGCAGGTAGCGCGAGCTCTCGTGGCCCTCGGTCACCTCGGCGACTACCCGCTCCCCCGGCAGCGCGTGCCGCACGAACACGACCCGCCCCTCGTGCCTGCTCACACAGTGCCCCCCGTGTACCAGGTCGCCGACCGACAACGTCAGCCGCCGCCCCACCAGTGACGCCGGACCGGTCGGGCTCATCAGGAGTCGTCGGGCCCGGGGTCGTGCGCAGGATGCGGCAGCCGCTCGCGCGGCAGCGGTTCGCGTACGTTCTCCAGCCGCATCTCCCGGGCGGCGCGCTCGGCGCGCTCCGCGCGCACCGCGGCCGCCTCCGAGGAGGCCAGCTGGTACGGGACGCTGGTGACCATGATGCCGGGCGTGAACAGCAGCCGGCCCTTCAGCCGCAGCGCGCTCTGGTTGTGCAGCGCCTGCTCCCACCAGTGCCCGACGACGTACTCGGGGATGAACACCGTCACCACGTCGCGCGGGCTGGCCCGCCGGACGCTGCGCACGTAGTCGACGATCGGCCGGGTGACCTCGCGGTAGGGCGACGCCAGCACCTTCAGCGGCACCGCGATCCCCCGACGGTCCCACTCCTCCATCAGCGCCTGGGTGACGTCGGGGTCGACGTCGACGGTGACCGCCTCGAGCACGTTGGGCCGGGAGGCCCGCGCGTACGCCAGTGCCCGCATGGTCGGCTTGTGCAGCTTCGAGACCAGCACGATGGCGTGCACGCGCGAGGGCAGCGCCTGGTCCTGCTCGCCGATGATCAGCTCCTCGCTGACCCGGTCGTAGTGCCGGCGGATCGCCTTCATCAGCACGAACCAGCCGGCCATGGCCAGGATCGCGATCCAGGCGCCGTGGGTGAACTTCGTGAGCAGCACGACCACCAGCACCAGGCCCGTCACGAGCATGCCGAGTCCGTTGATCACGCGGCTGCGCTGCATCCGGCGGCGGCGGCTGGGGTCGACCTCGGTGGACAGGTTGCGGGTCCAGTGCCGGACCATGCCGGTCTGGCTCACCGTGAACGAGACGAACACCCCGACGATGTAGAGCTGGATCAGCCGGGTCACCTCGGCGTTGAAGGCCCAGATCAGCACGATCGCGAAAACTGCCAGCAGGACGATGCCGTTGCTGTAGGCCAGCCGGTCGCCACGCGTGTGCAGCTGCCGCGGCAGGTAGCCGTCGCGGGCCAGGATCGACCCCAGCACCGGGAAGCCGTTGAAGGCGGTGTTGGCCGCCAGCACCAGGATCACGCCGGTGACCGCGGTGACGAAGAAGAAGCCGACAGGGAAGTCGCTGAAGACCGAGGCGGCGAGCTGCCCGATCACGGGGTCCTGGTGGTAGTCGGGGCCGACCGGCTGGCCGTTGGGCAGCAGCATCTTGCCCGGCGTGTCCGACATCTGCACGCCGGTGATGTTCGCCAGCGTGATGATGCTCATCGCCATCGCGACCGCGATGGTGCCGAGGAGCGCCAGCGTGGTCGCCGCGTTGCGGCCCTTGGGCTTGCGGAAGGCCGGGACGCCGTTGCTGATCGCCTCGACACCGGTCAGCGCGGCGCACCCGCTGGAGAACGCCCGTAGCAGCAGGAACCCAGCAGCCAGCCCGGTGAAGCCGTCCTTGAACTGTGCCTCGGTGGGGGGCCGCAGGTTCGCGCTCTCCGCCGCCGGCAGCCCGTCGCCCACGAAGAGGCGGACGAAGCCCCAGGCCGCCATGCCGAGGATGGCGAGCATGAACAGGTAGGTGGGCACCGCGAACGTCGTACCCGACTCACGTACGCCGCGCAGGTTCACGGCCATCAGCAGCAGCACAGCGAGGACCGCAAGAGCCACCTGGTGGCCTCGCGCGGGCTCGATGGCGGTGGCGGCGTACTGAGCGGCCGAGGAGATCGACACCGCCACGGTCAGCACGTAGTCGACCAGGAGCGCGCTGCCCACGGCCAGCCCGGCGTTGGGGCCGAGGTTGACCGTGCTGACCTCGTAGTCGCCGCCGCCGCTCTGGTAGGCCTGGACGTTCTGCCGGTACGACGCGACCACGACCAGCATGACCAGCGCCACCGCGATCCCGATCGGCCAGGAGAAGGAGTGGGCCGTAATGCCGGCCAGCGCCAGCATGATGAAGATCTCGTCGGGTGCGTAGGCCACGGACGACAGCGCGTCACTGGCGAACACGGGCAGCGCGATGCGCTTGGGCAGCAGCGTCTCACCGAGCTGGGCACTGCGAAGCTTGCGGCCGAGCAGCAGGCGCTTCCCGACGTCACCGATACTCACGTCTGAAAAGGCTATCCGTCCTCGGGGGGTTGTCGTCGGGCGACCTTAGGCGGGACCGGCCCCCGCTCGGTGTACCGTCGGCGGCGTGCATGTGGTGATCATGGGCTGCGGTCGCGTCGGCTCCTCTCTTGCCCGCAACCTCGAGCGCCGTGGCCACACGGTGGCGATCATCGACCAGGACCCGGACGCGTTCCGCCGGCTCGGACCCACCTACACCGGCCGCAAGGTCATGGGCTACGGCTTCGACCGCGAGGTCCTCATCGAGGCCCTGATCGAGAAGGCGGACGCCTTCGCCGCGGTGTCCAGCGGCGACAACTCCAACATCATCTCGGCCCGGGTCGCCCGCGAGACGTTCGGCATCCAGAACGTCGTCGCCCGCATCTACGACCCCGGTCGCGCCGAGATCTACCAGCGGCTCGGGATCCCCACCGTGGCCACCGTCCGCTGGACCACCGACCAGATCCTGCGGCGGCTGCTGCCGGAGGGCTCCGAGCCCGACTGGCGCGACCCGTCGGGCACGATCCGGATGGCCGAGGTGCCCACGCACACGCGCTGGATCGGCCGCACGGTCGCCGAGCTGCAGAACGCCGCGAACACCCGCGTGGCGTTCATCACCCGGCTGGGTGAGGGACTGATCCCGACCCGCCAGACGGTGCTGCAGGAGGGCGACCTGGTGCACGTCGTCATGCTGGAGTCCGACGCCGAGCGGGTGGGGACGATCTTCGCGGCACCCCCCGAGGAGCACTGATGCGCGTCACGATCGCTGGTGCGGGAGCCGTCGGCCGTTCGGTGGCCGCCGAGCTCACCGAGAACGGCCACCAGGTGCTGCTGATCGACAAGGAGCCGCGGGCCATCAAGCCCGACCAGGTGCCAGACGCCGAGTGGCTGCTCGCCGACGCCTGTGAGCTGACGTCGCTGGAGGAGGCGGCGCTGCAGAACTGCGACGTGGTGATCTCCGCGACCGGTGACGACAAGGCCAACCTGGTGGTCGCGCTGATCGCCAAGACCGAGTTCGGGGTGCCGCGGACCGTCGCCCGGGTCAACCACCCGAGCAACGAGTGGCTGTTCAACGACTCGTGGGGCGTCGACGTGTCGGTGTCGACCCCGCGCATCATGTCGGCCCTGGTCGAGGAGGCGGTCACGGTCGGCGACCTCGTCCGGCTGTTCACCTTCCGTCAGGGCGACGCCAACCTGGTGGAGCTGACCCTGCCGACGGACTCGCCGTACGCCGGCACCCAGCTCGGGAACGTCATGTGGCCCAGCGACGTGTCGCTGGTGACGGTGCTGCGCGACGGCCGGGTGCTGACACCTGACCCCCAGCGGTGCCTCGAGGCCGGCGACGAGCTGCTGTTCGTGGCCGCACCCGAGCACGAGACCGAGATCGAGCAGCTGCTCTCACCGCACACCCACCACCGGCCCTGACCGGCCACCGCCGAACACGCAGGACCCGCAGCCAAGAGGAAAGACAACGACCCGATGGCCGAGCCGACCGGGAAGCAACTGGACCGAGTCCGCGAGCGCCGCGACCAGCTTCGCGCCCAGTACCTGCGGCCGATGGCGGACCGGCCGGGCAGCATCGCAAGGGGCGTGCACCACGTCGCCCTGATCGCCCGCGACGTCGAGGAGACGATCACCTTCTACCAGGACCTGCTCGGCTTCCCGCTGGTGGAGCTGGTCGAGAACCGCGACTACGCCGGCTCGAGCCACTTCTTCTTCGACATCGGCAACGGCAACCTGCTGGGCTTCTTCGACTTCCCCGGCTACGAGCACCCCGCGTCGCAGGAGACGATCGGCGGGGTGCAGCACATCGCGATCTCGGTGGCCGACGAGCAGTTCCGGGAGGCCCGCAGCCGGCTCGACGCCGCCGGCGTGGAGTACGTCGGCCCGGACCGGGGCGTCCACGACAGCATCTACTTCCGTGACCCCAACGGCGCGCCGATCGAGCTGTACCGCGAGGAGCTCGGGACGTTCGAGGGGAAGCGGATCCTGCCCGACTGAGCGTTTTCGCCCCGCCCTCGGTCGCGTGTCACAGCCGGACACATCCGCCGGTGCGCCATTGACACGCGACTGTCCGCCCGGGTGGTCGCGTGGCTACAGACGCGCGCCTGGGTGCTGCGGCTGCTCGGTCTGGCCGGACTCCCCCGGCTGCACCTCACCCTCCAGCGGGGTGTGGTTGCGGGCCAGCACGTATCCCATGGCGGCGAACGCGGCGATCTGCAGCGGCCAGCCCAGAGCGAGCTTGGCGACGCCCAGCCAGCCGGCCTCCCCGGCCTGCCACAGCGGGTACTGCACCAGGAACCGCAGTGCGCACGGCAGCGCCAGCAGCCAGGTGAGCGTGCTGCACAGCTTGACCATCTGCTTGTCGCGGCGCCAGCCGAGCGGGTCGCCGGTGACGCTGCCGACCAGGAAGCCCACCAACGGCCAGCGCACCAGCGCGGTCAGCGACAGGAACACGAAGTAGGCGCCGTTGTAGATGATGCCGGGCAGGAAGGCGTCCTCGGCGTTGCCCGACCTCAGCGCGAAGAACGCGGCCAGGGCGAGGCCGAACACCGCGTTCAGCGCGAACCGGATCGTGGAGCGCTGGAGCAGCCGCAGCACCAGCACCACCAGCACGCCGCCGGCGCCGATCGCCAGTGCGAGGTTGAGCCAGTGCGTGGTGATCCAGGTGAGGGTGAAGCACGCGGTCGGGACGACCGTCTCGAGGATGCCCCGGCGGCCGCCGAACGCTTCGGACAGCCGTCGCCGGACCAGCTCCTCCACCGAATGCACGCTCGGCTCGGTCGCAGCCCCCTCGACCCCGCTCATGTGTGCTGCTCGGTTCCGGCGCTCAGCTCGTAGCGCGGGTTGTAGATCATGCGTACGCCGTCCTGTGTGCTCATCCGGCCCTCGACGCGCAGCGCGACCCCGGGCTCGACGCCGGCGATCCGGCGACGGCCCAGCCACACCACGGTGACCGACCCGGAACCGTCGTACAGCTCCGCCTCCAGCGCGGGCGTACCGGACCGGGGCCGCAGGGTGACGTGCCGCAGGGTGCCGCGCACCACCACACGCTCGCGGTCGTGGGCGTCCTGGATCCGGGTGCAGCCGGTGGTCCGCACGTCGCGCTGCAGCTCGCGGTCCTCGATCTCCTGCTGGCTAGGTGCGAGCCGCTGCAGCACGCGGCGCAGCCGCCCGTCCTTGCGCCCCTCCGTTGCGGGCGTCGACTCCGACGCAGTCATACAACAAGCGTACTGACGGCCCTCCGGCGCCGCAGAGGACTGCCCAGAGTTTGCCTGCGGGGCCGCGGGGAGCCGCTCAGGTCTGCCCGCCCTGCTCCGGCGCCACATGCTTCGGCGGCACCTGCTCCGGCGCCACCTGCTCGGGTCCCACCTGCTCCGCACCGGCCGGCATCTCCAGCGGGATCGGGGACCGCGGAGCCATCGGGCCCTCCCCTCGCCGTACGACCACGTCGCGGAAGGCCGACTCGAGGATGCCCTCCGGGTCCGGCTCCTGCGCCGGCCGCCCCAGGAACGTGCCCCGCAGCAGCCAGCGCGGCGCGCTCACGCCGACCACCCGGGAGGCCTGGGTGGCGTGCTGGCCGTCGGCGGTCTGCACGGGTACGACGAGCCGCAGCTCCGGACCGAACTCGCCCTCCTCCTCGTTGGCGGTCCCGCCACGGCGGGTCGCCTCGCCGCGGATCTCGCGGCGCACCTCGTCCCAGATGCTCTCGTTGCGGGGGGCGGCGAACGCGCGCAGCTCGACCGCGCCGTCCTCGCTCACCAGCATCACGGCGACGACCGTGCCGTCGCGCTCGTCGACCTGCAGCCGCATCTCCAGGCCAGGACGTCCCCGGACCAGCAGGCCGCCGAGGTCGACCACCTGGGGGTCGTCCTCGGGGGGTAGGCGGGCGTCGGCGATGTCCCAGGGTCCCTGCGGGTGCGGCAGCTCGTCGCGCTCCGGCTGCTCGGTGCCCGGGATCGGGTCGACGGCGACGCGGCGGCGCTCGCCCTTATGGCGACGAAACATCGGCGGTGTCCTCCAGCACGGTGTCCTTGGGAGCGTCGGCGTGGGGACTGAACCCCCCGGTGGAACCGTAGCCGCCCGCGCCGCGTGCGGTGTCATCGAGGCCGTCACTGTCGACGAACCGGACCGTCTCGACGCGTTGTACGACCAGCTGCGCGATGCGGTCACCGCGTCGCAGGGTCACCGCCCGGCACGGGTCGAGGTTGACCAGGACGACCTTGATCTCCCCCCGGTACCCGGCGTCGATCGTTCCGGGTGCGTTGACGATCGACAGCCCGCACCGGGCCGCCAGGCCCGAGCGGGGGTGGACGAAACCGGCGTGGCCCGGCGGCAGTGCGATCGCCACACCGGTGGGCACCATCACCCGCTCACCGGGGTCGAGCGTCACGTCGACGGCGGTCATCAGGTCGGCGCCGGCGTCGTCGGCGTGTGCGTACGACGGCAGCGGCAGCTCCGGGTCGAGACGGTGGATCTGGACCTCGATCATCAGCGCGGCCCCCTGCCGTTCTGGGGGGTTCGGATCACGGTGAACGACCCTACAAGCAGCCTGCCTCCTGACAGGGAGCCGTGCGCCGGCGGAGTTCGGGCTCACGCCGACCGACGCTCCCTTGCACGTAGCGTGCGAGGCTTGCCCGGTGAGCATCTCCCCCGAGCCGTCGCCGCGGTACCGCGAACGCCTGCGCGTGCCGGCGCGCTGGTGGGCGCTGCTGCTGTTGTTCCTGTTCGGCCTGTGGCTGGCGGTGGTGGTGTCGACACCTGCGCCGGTGATGGTGGCGGTCACCCTGGTGGGCACCGCGCTCGGCGTCGGGCTGCTGCTCGCCTACGGCGCCCCGCGCGTCGAGGTCACCGGGCGCGAGCTGCTCGCCGGACGAGCACGGCTGGAGTGGGAGTACTGCGGACCCGCGACCGCCCTCACAGCGGAGGAGGCAAGACGACTGCACGGCGTGGACGCCGACCCCCGGGCCTACCTGCTGACGCGGCCCTACGTCGCGACCGCGGTCAGGGTCGACGTACGTGACACCGCCGACCCCACGCCGTACTGGCTGCTGTCGTCACGACGACCAAAGGCCCTGGCTGAGTCCATCAACGCGGCCCGGGTACTGGCAGACTGACGCGATCATCGGAACCGACGAGGAGGACCCGTGGCCGAGGAGAAGCCCTCGAAGATCTGGAAGGTCTTCGGCACCGTGTCGGCGATCGCCGCCGGCATCGCGACCAAGAAGCTGCTCGAGGTCGCCTGGAAGACCGCGACCGGGCACGCCCCGCCGGAGAACCCGGAGCATCCCGACGTGCAGTGGTGGGAGGCGGTCTCGTTCGCGGTCGCCAGCGGCGCCGCCATCGGTGTCGCGCGGATGCTGGCCGCGCGCAAGGCCGCCGAGTACTACCGCAGGTCGACCGGCCACCTGCCCGCCGGCATGAAGGACGTGGCGTGAGCACCCGACATTCGGGGCGGGGTCTGATGCGTCACCGGCAGACGTGACGCGTGTGCACTCGCGGCCAACCTCGGCGCGGCGAAAGGTGGCGGGCCCGTCGGGGCGCGCCACCTCTTTGTGTTCGTGGGTGGTCAGGCCGCGCAGTCGCGGCAGATCATCTTCTTCACGTTGGCCAGCTGGCTGCGGTGATGCACCAGGAAGCAGCTCGAGCAGGTGAACTCGTCCTCCTGCCGCGGCAGGACCTGCACTGCCAGCTCCTCGTGCGACAGGTCCGCACCGGGCAGCTCGAACGACTCGGCCGCCTCGGCCTCGTCCTCGTCGACGCTTCCGGACGTCTTGTCGTGCCGACGAGCCTTCAGCTCCTCGATGCTGTCTTCGTTCAGCTCCTCATCAGTCTTGCGAGGAGCGTCGTAGTCTGTCGCCATTCCCTGTTCTCTCCCCCTGCTCACGTGAGCACGGTCTATCCCCGTGTTTTTGGTCGCAGACCTCGTAACGCATCACGACCATGTTTTGTGCCCGCTTCGGCCGGGTGATTGTGCCTCATGTACCCGGGGTCGCGCACGGAGATTCGCAAGGATGTCGCGGGGCTCACAGAATTGTTATGAAATAGGCGGTTTCAGCCGCCTCCGAAGCCGGCCTCCTGCAGCAGCTGCTGGAGGCTGTCCCACAGGCCGGGGTTGGTGGCCACCACCAGGCGCTCACCCGGCTCGGCGTCGCCCAGGCCGCCCGTTCGCGCCCCCGCCTCACGGGCCACCAGGCCACCCGCGGCCAGGTCCCACGGCTTCAGCCCCTGCTCCACGAACGCATCGAGCCGACCCGTCGCCACCGCGCAGAGGTCGAGGCTGGCTGCCCCGATGCGGCGGATGTCGCGGATGCGGGGCAGCAGCCGGGCCACCTGCTGGGCCTGCGCGGTGCGCGTGCGCACGTCGTAGTTGAAGCCGGTGCCGACCAGGGCCTGCGCGGGGTCGGTGAGGTCGCCAACCCGCACCGGCCGGCCGTCGAGCAGCGCACCCCGCCCGGCGACCGCCGTCCACGTCTCGCCGCTGACCGGGTTGTGCACCACCCCCACGGCGACCCGGCCGTCGACCTCGGCCGCGATCGAGACCGCGTACGCGGGGATGCCGTACAGGTAGTTGACCGTCCCGTCGATCGGGTCGACCACCCAGCGCACGCGCGAGCGTCGGCCCCGCCCGCCGCTGTCCTCGCCGCCCTCCTCGCCCAGGAAGCCGTCGTCGGGGCGGGCCGCGCCGATGCGCTCCCGGATCAGGCGTTCGGCCGCGGTGTCGGAGGCGGTGACGACGTCGGTCGGGCTGGACTTGGTCGCCGCGACCTCCACGGGCGCCTCGGCGCGCCGACGCGCGACCAGGGCGCCGGCCTCACGGGCCGTGTCCACCGCCAGCGCAAGCAACTCATCCACCGGATCCGGCCTCCTCGGCCTCCTCGCACAGCGCCGGGCGCGGCCCCCTCGGGTGGGGACAGCAGCCGGCCTGGCAGACGTCCCAGGACGGCGCCGTCTCGTCGACGGTGGCGCGGGCGACGGCCTCGCCACGCTCGACCGCCGCCCGCTCGGTCAGCAGGTCCCGCACCATCGCCACGAAGCGGGAGTCGACGCCCGGAGTCGCCGCCCGGGCGTACTGCAGGCCCAGACGCTGCGCGGTGGCGGCGGCCTCGGTGTCGAGGTCGTAGACGACCTCCATGTGGTCGGACACGAAGCCGATCGGCACGACCACCACGCCGGGCTCGTCGTACTCGGTCAGCATCTCGAGATGGTCGTTGACGTCGGGTTCGAGCCACGGCACGTGCGGCGGCCCCGAACGCGAGCAGAACACCAGGTCCCACAGCACCGGCGCCCCGGTCTGCTCGCCGACCCGGTCGGCGACCCGGCCCGCGACCAGGCGGTGCTGCTGGGTGTAGGCGTGCCCGTCCGGGCCACTGCCCTCGTCCATCGACTCCGGGATGGAGTGCGTCACGAACACCAGCCGCGACCCCTCGGGCACCTTGGTGCGTGCCTGCAAGACGGCGTCGACGAACGGGTCGACGAAGCCGGGATGGTTGAAGTAGTGCCGCAGCCGGTCCAGCCGGGGCGCGTCGGGCACGGCCGCGACAGCGTCGTAGAGGTCCTCGCGGTACTGCCGGCAGCCCGAGTACGACGCGTAGGCGCTGGTGACGAAGCAGGCGGCGCGGCGCACGCCGTCACTTCGCATCTGCGCGACCGTGTCGCTGAGGAAGGGGTCCCAGTTGCGGTTGCCCCAGTAGACCGGGAGGTCGATCCCGTTCGCGGCCAGGTCGGCCTGCAGGGCAGCCACCAGCGCCCGGCACTGGTCGTTGATCGGGCTGCGGCCGCCGAAGCCGAAGTAGTGCTCGCCGACCTCGACCAGGCGCTCCCGCGGGATGTTGCGTCCGCGGGTGACGTTCTCCAGGAACGGCACGACGTCGTCGGGCTTCTCCGGTCCGCCGAAGGACACCACGAGCAGGGCGTCGTAGGGGTCGACATCAGGGGTGCGCTGCGTGTCCGGCACGTCCCGATCCTGACAGCCCCGTGGTAACGGGCCTCGCACAGGTACGGGCGAAGCGGGTCGGTTGTCCCGTTTCTTCCGGTCTCTCCCGCCCGTCGGGGTCAGTCGATCGTGGCGCTCGGTGGGTACGGCGCCTGCCATCCGTGGCGCAAGGCCAGCAGCCGCCAGCCGGTGCACAGCACCGCCGGGGGCACGGTCACCAGCAGCAGCGGGAGCCCGGCGGCGTCCAGCGCCACGGTGGCGCCGGCGCCGGCCAGCGCGGGGGTGGCGTACAGCTCGCCACGAAGCACCACCGGCACCCGGCCGGCCATCAGGTCGCGGATGATGCCGCCGCCGATACCGGTGACCATCCCGAGCAGCGCGGCCGCCGGACCCGGCACGCCGAACTCGAGCGCCTTGAGCGTGCCGGTGACGCAGAACAGGCCCAGCCCGGCGGCGTCGAACACGTTCACGACCCGCTCGGCGCGGCTGACCGCGAGGTGGAACCGGAACGTGACCAGCCCGGCCAGCACCGGCATCAGCAGATACGGCCAGTCCCGCAGCGCCGCCGGCGGGACGGCACCGATCAGCACGTCGCGCAACATCCCGCCGCCCAGCCCGGTGATCGTGGCCAGCACGAGCACCCCGAACAGGTCCAGCGACCTGCGCACCGCCAGCACGCCGCCGGTGATGGCGAACGCGAAGACCCCGAGCAGGTCGAGTGCGAGAAGCAGGCCGTCGACGCCCGGGTTCGTGCCGTCCACGCGCCGACGGTAGCGTCACGCGGAAACTTGACCGACAACGGTGATGCTCATCGGCGCGGGGGCTTGGTCCGACCCGCTCGCTCGGGTTGGATAGGCCCACCTCGTCAGCCAGCTTTGGGAGAGGCGTAACACAGATGGTCGAGCTCGAGCTCGTCGGCTTGAGCGAGGACGGCAGGCAGCTGGTTCTCGCTGATGCCGAGGGGGACGAGTTCGTCGTCCCGTTGGACGGTCGGTTGCGTGCGCTGGTCCGCAACGGCCGTGTCCCCACCGGCCAGTTGGAGACTTCGATGGAGAGCGCCCAGGTACAGAGCGCATTGCGTCCCCGCGACATCCAGGCTCGTATCCGCGGGGGTCAGACGCCCGAGTCCGTCGCCGAGATCGCGCAGGTGCCGGTGGACAAGATCATGGGCTACGCCGTGCCGGTGATGGCCGAGCGCCAGCACATGGCCGAGCGCGCGCAGCGGTCCGCCCTGCGCCGGCGCAACAGCGACGGGCCGACCCTGCAGCTGTGGGACGCGGTGGCCGGCCGGCTGCGGACCGAGCAGGTCGACCCGATGTCGTGCCAGTGGGACGCGTGGCGGCGCGAGGACGGCCGGTGGACCGTGACCGTGGGCTACCGCGGGCGGCAGGGCGAGCGCACGGGCACGTTCGTCTTCGACGCGCTGAGCCGCTACGCGGTCGCCGACGACGACGACGCGCGCTGGCTGGTCGGCGAGCAGGAGGAGCAGCAGCCGCGCGCCAGGGCCGGCCGCAAGCGCTCCCGACAGACGGCCGGCTCGCGCGACGCTGACCGTGGCGGTGAGGGTGACCGGGGCAAGGCGGCGAGTCGGCGGCTGTCCGCGGTGGCGTCCGAGTACGACGCGATGCTGTTCGACGACGAGGAGCCGACGACCGACCTGACCGCCGTCGCCGACGCGCTCGGCGAGCACGACCCTGAGCCCCAGGACGACCCTGAGCCCCAGGACGACCAGGCGCCCGAGCCCGTCACCCGCCTCGAGCGCCCGCCGTCGCGGAAGACGGAGCAGGCGAAGGAACCGGCCGGCCCCACGCCACCCGACGACGACGAGGTGCCGTCGCAGCCCACCCGCAAGACCGCGTCGCAGCGAGGGCAGCAGCCCAAGCCGGAGAAACGCGGGCGGCGCGGACGCGGCCGCGCCAGCGTGCCGAGCTGGGACGAGATCATGTTCGGCTCGCCGAAGGGCTGACCCCGACTATGGACTAGCCGATGACCCGGCCGATGTGACCGGCACCGCGCCGCGCAGCCTGTCCACCAGCACTACCCGGCAGTAGGGTTCGCCCATGGCCTACTTCGTGACCGGCGCGACCGGCTTCATCGGACGGCACGTGGTCGAGCAGCTCCTGCAGAACCGCACCGGCGACATCTACGTTCTCGTGCGCAAGGGATCGGTACCACGGCTGAAGTCGCTGATGCGCGGATGGGCCGACCCCAACCGCGTGGTGCCGGTCGTCGGTGACCTGACCCAGCCCCGGCTCGGCGTCGACGAGGCGTGGGTCGAGGAGCACCGCGGCGACATCGACCACTTCGTGCACCTGGCCGCGCTGTATGACATGACCGCGTCCGCGGAGCGCAACGAGCAGCTCAACGTCGACGGCACCCGCGCGGCCGTCGAGCTGGCCGAGGCACTACAGGCCGGGTGCCTGCACCACGTGTCGTCCGTGGCCGTGGCCGGCGACTACCAGGGCGTCTTCGACGAGACCATGTTCGACGAGGGACAGAACCTGCCCTCGGCATACCACCAGACGAAGTTCGAGTCCGAGGCGATCGTGCGCCAGGACTGCTCGGTGCCGTGGCGGGTCTACCGGCCGGCGATCGTGGTGGGCCACTCCGAGACCGGCGAGATGGACAAGGTCGACGGCCCCTACTACTTCTTCCCGCTGCTGAAGCGGATGCGTGACTCGATGCCGCAGTGGACGCCGCTGGTCGGCGTCGACCTCGGCGACACCAACATGGTGCCGGTCGACTTCGTCGCGCGTGCGCTCGACCACATCGCGCACCAGCCCGACCACGACTACGAGACGTTCCACCTGGTGAGCCCCGAGCCGCAGCGCACCCTCGACGCGGTCAACACGTTCGCCCGGGCCGCGCAGGCACCGCGGTTCGGCACACCCGTGCAGCGCAGCCTCACCGCTCTGCTACCCGCCGGACTGAGGCGCCTCCCCGGCAGGGCCGTCGGCGCCGTGGTGGGCAGCGACGCCGGACAGCTTGCGCTACGCCAGACTCTGGGCCGGCTGGGCGTACCCGCGGAGGTCGTCGCACACACCGGGTTCCCGTCGACCTTCGCCACCCGCCACACCGAGGAGGCGCTGGAGGGCTCGGACATCACCTGCCCGCCGCTGGAGGACTACGCCTCGACGCTGTGGGACTTCTGGGAGCAGAACCTCGACCCGTCCACGGCCAACGACAGCCGTGCCCGCAGGGCGCTCGGGGGCAAGAAGGTGGTCATCACCGGCGCCTCGTCCGGCATCGGCCGGGCCACCGCGCTCAAGGTCGCGCAGGCCGGCGGCATCCCGCTGCTGGTGTCGCGCGGCAAGGAGGAGCTGGAGAACCTGCGCGACCACATCGTCGCCACGGGCGGTCAGGCCGAGGTCTACCCGTGCGACCTGTCCGACCTGGAGGCGATCGACCGGCTCACCGAGCAGATCACCACCGAGCACGAGTCCATCGACTTCATCGTCAACAACGCGGGCCGGTCGATCCGGCGCTCGCTGCGGCTGTCGCACGACCGGTTCCACGACTTCGAGCGCACCATGCAGCTGAACTACTTCGGCGCGATCCGGCTGGTGATCCGGCTGCTCGATGCGCTGGGCCGGAGCGGTCGCGGCCACGTGGTCAACGTGTCCTCGATCGGTGTGCAGACCCATCCCCCGCGCTTCTCGGCCTACGTCGCGTCCAAGTCGGCGCTTGACGCGTGGAGCAGGGTGGTCGCCTCCGAGCTGGTGGGCGACGGCGTGACGTTCACGACCGTGCACATGCCTTTGGTGCGCACCCCGATGATCGCGCCCACCAAGATCTACGAGAGCTTCCCCACCATCACCCCGGCGCAGGCCGCCGACATGGTGCTCCGGGCGATGAAGGTTCGTCCGCACGAGATCAACACCCGGCTCGGCACCATGGGCCAGGTCGGCCACGCGCTGGCGCCCAAGGCGATGTTCCGGATCCTGCACATGGGCTACCGGGTGTTTCCCGACTCGACCGCCGCGCGCGGCGGCGACGGTGAGGACCCGACGGCGACCCAGGAGCAGCTGCTGCTCGCGCGCCTACTGCGCGGCATCCACAGGTAGGCCCGACGCGGACGCGCCGACCCAGCTCGGCACATGAC
>CBFGZI010000013.1:0-46275 GCA_965653225.1 uncultured Propionibacteriales bacterium
CGTGAGGCGTCAGTTCTTCTACGCGTGAGGCGTCAAGATTTCGGGCGGTAGGTGGCGACGTCGACGGCGCCGGTCACCTCGACCGGCTCCGCGACTCCGGCCAGCCGCTCCTCCACGTCGGTCGTGTGCCAGGCGCTCGGGCCCATCTGCACCAGTGCGAGCGCCTGCCGGTGCGACAGGCGCATCCGCCAGCGGCAGGAGACCTGACCGTCCGGGGTGAACAGGTCCGCGAGCCCCTCGCGCAGCCGTCGCGGCTTGTCCTCGTCGACCGACAGCAGCCCGAACCGCCGCACGACCTCGCCGAGGTGGTCCGGCTGCGGGGTGGCCACCACCAGCACGCCGCGCGGGTGCAGCATCCGATGGAACTCCGCCGGGTTGCGCGGGGCGAACACGTCGACGACCGCGGCGGCCGCCCGGTCGCGTACGGGAAGGCCGCGCCACACGTCCGCGACCACCGCGCCCATCCGCGGATGCGCCCGTGCGGCCCGCCGGGCGGCGTAGCGGGACAGGTCGCAGCAGACACCGACGCGGTCCTCGCAGACGTCGAGCACGTGCGCGAGGTGGTGCCCGGTGCCGCCGCCGGCATCGACGACGCAGCCCGGTGACCCCTCGGCCCCGACGGCTTGGGCGACGGTCCGGACGACAGCGTCGGTCAACGGGGCGTACTCGCCGGAGCGGAGGAACTCCTCTCGCGCCCCCACCATCGCGGCGGTATCCGCCGAACCGGTGCGGGCGTCACCGGGCAGCAGGCTGACGTAGCCCTGGCGGGCGACGTCGAACCGGTGGCCGGCGGAGCAGCCGAGCATACGGTCCGCCAGCGTCAGGCCGGCCGCGCAGTGCGGGCACCTCAGGTAGGGCGCGATGTCGGCGAGCACGCCACGATCATGCCCGCGTGGGAGCAAGCACGGAGTCGCGACCGGCGCGTTGACCACCGTGACAGTGTTGCTGTCAGAATGTCGGCCATGACTCCCCTGCCCGGTCACGGCCCCGCCGCGTCGACGCCTGCCACCAAGCGCGGCAGCGGGCCGCTGGCCGGAGTCCGCGTCGTGGAGCTCGCCGGCATCGGCCCGACCCCGTTCGCGGCCATGACGCTGGCGGACATGGGCGCCGACGTCGTACGCGTCGACCGGCCCGGGGCGGGCCCGATGTTCGGTCCGGCCGAGGCCGACCTGCTCAACCGCGGCCGCCGCAGCGTCGCGGTCGACCTCAAGCAGCCCGACGGCGTCGCCACCGTGCTGCGGCTCGTGGAGCGCGCCGAGATCCTCATCGAGGGGTACCGACCCGGTGTGGCGGAGCGCCTCGGCGTCGGGCCTGACGACTGCGCCCGCGTCAACCCGCGGCTGGTCTACGGGCGGATGACGGGCTGGGGACAGCACGGGCCGCTCGCGCACACGGCCGGACACGACCTGGCCTACATCGCCACGACCGGTGCGCTCTACGCCATCGGCCGGGCCGGCGGACCGCCCCAGGTGCCGATGAACCTGCTCGGCGACTTCGCCGGAGGGGCGATGTACCTGGTCAACGGCGTGCTGGCCGCGCTGCTGGAGGCACGCGCGAGTGGCGAGGGGCAGGTGGTCGACGCCGCCATCGTCGACGGCACGGCCCACCTGAGCACGATGATCGTGGGCATGCGCGCCGCGGGCGCCTGGCAGGACGAGCGGGGGACGAACCTGCTCGACACCGGTGCGCCGTACTACGACGTGTACGAGACCGCCGACGGCCGCCACATGGCGCTGGCGGCGCTCGAGCCACAGTTCTACGAGGCGTTCGTCTCCCGCTTCGGTGCCGGCGACCTCCCCGACCGGTACGACCCGGCGCAGTGGCCGGCCCTGCGCGAGCGGATCGCGCAGCGGTTCGGGGAGCTCACGCAGGCGCAGTGGACCGAGGTGTTCGACGGCACCGACGCGTGCGTCGCGCCGGTGCTCACGTTCGAGGAGGCCGCGAAGGGACCGCACCTCGCGGCCCGGCAGACCTACGTCGAGCACCACGGCGTGGTGCAGCCTGCCCCGGCACCGCGGTTCTCCCGTACGCCCGCGGCGCTGGGCGGCGCGCCCGCGTCGCAGGGCGGCCAGGACTCGCGGTCGGCACTGCAGGACTGGGGTGTTGAGGACGTCGACGCGCTGATCGCCTCGGGAGTGGTGACACAGACCTGATGGCCGGGCGGGCATCCGGGGGCAGTACCGCGCGGCGACGACCTGCACGCCACATCGAGAGAGGTTCAATGCGCAGGAACATCCTGATCACCGGCGCCAGCTCCGGGCTCGGCGAGGGCATGGCGCGGCAGTTCGCCGCCAAGGGCCACAACCTGGGCCTGTGCGCCCGGCGTTCCGAACGGCTGGACAAGCTCAAGGCCGAGCTCGAGGCCGCGCATCCCGGCATCGTGGTCGTCGTGCGCGAGCTCGACGTCAACGACCACCCGCAGGTGTTCGCGGTCGTCCGCGAGGTGTCCGCGAACCTCGGGGGGCTGGACCGGGTCATCGTCAACGCCGGCGTCGGCAAGGGCGCACCCGTCGGCGGCGGCAACTTCGAGGCCAACCGCCTGACCGCGCAGACCAACTTCGTCGGAGCGCTGGCGCAGTGCGAGGCCGCGATGGAGATCTTCCGCGCCGCCGGCGAGGGCCACCTCGTGGTGGTGGCGTCGGTGCAGGCCGTACGCGGGTTCCCCGGGACGATGACCACATACGCAGCCAGCAAGGCCGGCGTGGCCGCGCTCGCGGAGGGCATCCGATGCGACGTCATCGGCACCCGGATCAAGGTGACGACGGTGCTGCCGGGCTACATCAGGTCCGAGATGACCGCCGGTGTGAAGGGTGCGCCGTTCATGGTCGACAACGAGACCGGCAGCCGCGCGCTGGTCGAGGCCATCGACAAGGAGGTCGCCACCGCCGCGGTGCCGCCGTGGCCCTGGCGGTTCATCACCCCCGTGCTGAGGCACGCGCCGCTGTCGCTGATCCGCCGCATGGTCTGACCCCGGGATCTTTGACGCGTCACGGCCTGGGGTGCAGGAAATTTGGCGCGTCACCACATTCCTTCTGTGGTGAGGCGTCAGGTTTTCGCGCGCTGGCGTAGATGGTTTGACGCGTCACGGCCTGGGGGTGCAGGAATTTTGGCGCGTCACGGGTGGATGGGTTGGCGCGTCACGGCCCAGGTCAAATCTTCCCTGCGGTGAGGCGTCAAGTTTTCGACGGTCTCGTCAGGCGCCGAAGCGCAGGGCGAAGTCGGCGAGCACCACCGACAGCAGCGGGCGCCGGCCGCGGAGGTCGGCGAACGGGCCGTCGGCGGGGAAGTCCCACGAGGCGCCCGCGAGCCGAACACCCGCCGAACCGGCAAAAGGCGTGACCACCTCCTCGCCGGTCGGGCGGTCCTGCCGCGTGCGCGAGCGGAACGGCAGGCGCCCGGGCAGCCTGTGGCGCGCGGTGAACTCCGCACCGGCCAGCAGCCGGCCGCCGTCGCGGGCCTCGCCGCGGAACACCGGCCCGTGCTGCTGCGAGAACGTGGCCAGCCCCTTCGGGATCGCCCACATCGCCCGGCCGCCGTCGCGCGAGGCGGGCGAGTCGACCCAGATGTCGGTGATCGTGGCCGCGGGCCGGCGGCGGGCGCGGGTCAGCCTCGCGCGCAGCAGCTCGCCGTACTCCAGCTCGCTACCGGCCTGGTAGTCGACGAACGCGGTGCCGACCAGCCCGCGCCCCACACGCCACAGCGACAGGTAGAGCTGCCCGCGCATCGACCAGGGCTCGGGCGGGTAACCGGGCGCGGGCGTCGTCGCGGGGTCTCCCGCGGTCACGGTGCGACCTCGGTCGGTCGGCGAGGCTGCCCGTTGGCGGGCTCCCCGAGCTCGGCCAGCACGGCGGTCAGCGGCACGCCCGTCACGCGGGGCAGGTCCTCGCGGTTGCACCGCTGCGCCAGGTCGGGTTCGCGCGGCCAGCAACCGATGACCAGCCCGGCCGGCTCGATGCCCCGGCGCCGCAGCGCCTCGACGGTGAGCTCGGTGTGGTTCAGCGTGCCCAGCGAGGGCGAGGTCACGATGTAGACCTCCACCTCGGCACCCCGCTCACGCAGCGCCGCGGCCAGGTCGGCGATGGTGCCGCCCTCGGTGTCCAGGCGTACGAGCACACCGCCGGCACCCTCCACCAGCACCACGTCACCGCAGACTTGCAGCACGCGCTCGGCGAGGTCGACGACCGGAGGGATGCCGAGGCCGCGCAGCCGGGCGGCGGTCTCCGGTGCCAGCGGGGCCGACAGCCGTACGAGCTCGTGCACGTCGGCCACACCGCTGAGCGCACGGACCTCGTCCATGTCGCTTCCCGGCTCACCGTGCCGCAGTCCCGTCTGCACCGGCTTCACCACCGCGACACGCAGCCCCTCGGCGGCGTACGACGCGGCGAACGAGGCGGTGGCAACGGTCTTGCCCACGCCGGTATCCGTCCCGGTCACGACGACGTAGCGCGTCAATGTCCCACCGCCTTCGCCAGTGCGGTCGCCGCCGCGTCGACGTCCGTACCGTTGATCCGCGCCGACGCGGTCAGCCGCAGCCGGCTGACTCCGTCGGGCACCGAGGGGGGCCGGAAGCAGCCCACCCGCAGACCGCTCTCGGCCAGCTCGGCCTGAGCCGCCAGCGCCTCGTGCGGCCCCGGCATCGGCAGCGACAGCACCGCGCCCGCCGGCGGTTCGACGTCGACCGCGGTCGCGAGCGTGAGAGCACACGCACGCGCACGGTCGGGCAGCTCCGGCTCCGCGGCCACGATCCGCAGTGCCTCCAGCGCGCCTCCGGCGGCCGCCGGCGCAAGACCGGTGTCGTAGATGAACGGGCGTGCACGGTTGACCAGGTGCTCGACCAGGGCGGGTGAGCCGAGCGCCGCACCTCCCTGTGCGCCGAGTGACTTCGAAAGTGTCACAGTGACGATAATCTGCGGGTCGCACGACAGGCCGAGAGCCGCGACCATGCCCTCGCCATGCCGCCCGGCCACGCCGAGCGCGTGCGCCTCGTCGACCACCAGGGCGGCGTCGTGCCGGCGGCACAGGTCCGCGAGCGCGGCCAGCGGCGCGGCGTCACCCAGCACCGAGTAGATGGACTCGCACAGCACCAGCGCACGGCTCTCGGTGCGCGTGACCAGCGCCTCGGCCACCGCCTGCACGTCGTTGTGCGGCACGACCTCGACGCGACCGCGCGCGAGCCGGCAGCCGTCGACCAGCGAGGCGTGCACGTGCGCGTCGGAGACGATCAGCGTGTCGTGGTCAGACAGCGCGGTCACCACCCCGAGGTTGGCGTGGTAGCCGGTGGAGAACACCAGCGCCGCCTCCTGCCCGCAGAAGGCGGCCAGCTCGCGTTCGAGCTCCGCGTGCAGGTGCAGGCTTCCCGTCACCAGGCGCGACGCGGCCGCCCCCGCGCCCCACTGCTGCGCGGCCTTGGCGGCGGCCGCGGCGACGCGCGGGTCGGCGGCCAGCCCGAGGTAGTCGTTGCCGGCGAGGTCGATCATCGCCGAGTCGGGCCCACGCGGGGTCAGCCTCCGGGTCAGGCCCGCGCGCTCGCGCTCCTCCGCCTGCTTGGCCAGCCACTCGGGGAGCGTCATGCGGCCACGGCCTTGGTGATGGCGTCGCAGATCTGCGCGACGTCGTCGTCGCTGCTGACGTACGGCGGCATCGTGTAGACGAGGTCGCGGAACGGCCGCACCCACACCCCGTGCTCGAGCGCCCGCGCCGACAGGCGCGCGACGTCTGCCTCGTGGTCGAGCTGGACCACGCCGACGGCGCCGAGCACCCGCACCTCGCGTACGCCGGGCAGGTCGGCGGCCGGCTCGAGCCCCGCGCGCAGGGCCTGCTCGACGCGGCGTACCTGCGACTCCCAGTCACCGGCGTGCAGCAGGTCGATGCTCGCCCCGGCCACCGCGCAGGCCAGCGGGTTGCCCATGAACGTCGGCCCGTGCATCAGCACACCCGACTCGGACTCGCTGATCCGATGCGCCACCTCGCGGGTGCACAGCACCGCCGCCAGCGTGAGGTAGCCGCCGGTGAGCGCCTTGCCGACGCACATCAGGTCGGGCTTCACCCCGGCATGGTCGGCGGCGAACATCGTGCCGGTACGCCCGAAGCCGGTGGCGATCTCGTCGAACACCAGCAGCGCGCCGGTGCGGTCGGCCAGGTCACGCAGCACCAGCAGGCACTCGGGGTTGTACACGTGCATCCCGCCGGCTCCCTGCAGCACCGGCTCGAGGACGATCGCCGCGACCTCGTCGGCGTGGCGTTCGGCGATCTCGGTCACCTCGGCAGCCCACTCCGACACGTCGGCGTCGTACCCGCCGGGCGGGCGCGGTGCGAAGACCTGCTGCGGCAGCACCCCGGTGAACATCGAGTGCATACCGCCGACGGGGTCGCACACGCTCATCGCCCCGAAGGTGTCGCCGTGGTAGCCGCCGCGCAGCGACAGCAGCCGGGTGCGGCCCGGCTCGCCGCGACCACGCTGGTACTGCAGCGCCATCTTGATCGCGACCTCGACCGACACCGAGCCGGAGTCGGCGAGGAACACGTGCTCGAGCCCCGTGGGGGTGATGTCGACCAGCCGCTGGCCGAGGCGTACCGCCGGCTCGTGCGTGAGCCCGCCGAACATCACGTGGGACATACGGTCGACCTGCTCGTGCAGCGCCGCGTCGAGGGCGGGGTGGCGGTAGCCGTGGATCGCGCACCACCACGACGACATCGCGTCCACGACCTGCCGGCCGTCCGAGAGCCGCAGGCGCACGCCGTCCGCGCCGGTGACCAGCCGGCTCTGCAGCGGCTCGGTCATCGACGTGTAGGGGTGCCACAGGTGCTCCCGGTCGAACTCGACGAGCAGCTGTGCGGCGGAGGTGTCCTGGTCGGGTCCGGTCATCGCCGGGCAGGTTACCCCCGCGGCCGGGCCGCGGAGACCGCCGTGTCGGCGGACTGGGGGCGCCGATAGCCTGCCACCCGTGACTGACCCAGTGACCGACGCAGGGACACAGCCGGTGAGCAACCCAGTGACCGGCCCAGTAAAGGAACCAGCACCCGACCCCGTGACCGGCCCGGGCACGGACGTGCTCGCCCGGGCGCGCAAGCAGGTGCTGGAGGAGGGCCGCAGCCTCGGCCAGGACGACCTCGTCGAGGTGCTCAACCTGCCCGACGAGCAGATCCCGGCGCTGCTCGAGCTCGCCCACGAGGTGCGCGTGCGCTGGTGCGGGCCCGAGGTCGAGGTCGAGGGCATCGTGTCGCTGAAGACCGGCGGCTGCCCCGAGGACTGCCACTTCTGCAGCCAGTCGGGCCAGTTCGAGTCGCCGGTCCGCTCGGTGTGGCTGAACATCCCCGAGCTGGTCGAGGCGGCCAGGCAGACCGCCGCCACCGGCGCCTCGGAGTTCTGCATCGTGGCCGCCGTACGAGGCCCGGACGACCGGCTGATGTCGCAGGTGCGCGACGGGATCACGGCGATCCAGGAGGCCGTCGACATCAACATCGCCTGCTCGCTGGGCATGCTGACCCAGCAGCAGGTCGACGCGCTGCGGGCCATGGGCGTGCACCGCTACAACCACAACCTGGAGGCGGCCCGCTCGTACTTCCCGAACGTGGTCACCACGCACTCGTGGGAGGAGCGCTGGGACACCTGCCAGATGGTGCGCGAGTCCGGCATGGAGCTGTGCTGCGGAGCCCTGGTGGGGATGGGCGAGACCGTCGAGCAGCGCGCGGAGCTGGCCGCGCAGCTCGCCGACCTCGAGCCGCACGAGGTCCCGCTGAACTTCCTCAACCCGCGTCCCGGCACGCCGTTCGGCGACCTGCCGCTGATGGAGTCGCAGGACGCCCTGCGCACGATCGCGGCGTTCCGGCTGGCGATGCCGCGCACCATCCTGCGCTACGCGGGCGGCCGCGAGCTGACGCTGGGCGACCTCGGCACCCGCGACGGGCTGCTCGGCGGGGTCAACGCCGTCATCGTGGGCAACTACCTGACCACTCTCGGTCGCGACGCCGACGAGGACCTCGCGCTGCTGAGCGACCTGCAGATGCCGATCAAGGAACTGTCCAAGACACTGTGACGACGGGCGAGCACCGGTGAGGACGCTGTGAGCGCGGGAGAGGCCGTGGCCGGTACGGCGGTGTTCTGCGACCACTGCGGCGAGCGCCTCGACGTCGGCGTACACGACACCTGCGCCCGCCTCCGCCTGCTGGAGCCGCCGCGCTACTGCGCGCAGTGCCGCCGCCGGATGGTGGTCCAGGTGGTCCCGCGCGGGTGGCTCGCGCGGTGTGTCGAGCACGGCGAGATCAGCGGCGCGTAACGGGTACTGCCCGGTCTATGAGCAGGAGCCTTTGGACACCAGCAGGCCCGGCGTTCGTGTTCGACCTCGACGGCACGCTGCTGGACAGCGTCTACCAGCACGTGACCGCGTGGCAGCGCGCGTTCGCCGAGATCGGCATCGACTTGGCGGTGTGGCGCATACACCGCCGTATCGGCATGGCCGGCGGACTGCTGACCCACCGGGTCGCCAAGGAGTCCGGAATCGAGCTGACCCAGGCGCAGCAGGACAAGGCCGAGGAGCTGCACGGCAAGTACTACCTCGACGGCCTGGACTGGGTGCGGCCGACGCCCGGCGCGCGGGACCTCCTGCTGGCGCTGTCCGAGGCCGGGGTGCCGTGGGTGATCGCCTCCAGTAACAAGGCCGAGGAGGCCGAGGCGCACATCGACAAGCTCGACCTGCCGGAGACGCCGGCGTACGTGTGCAGCGCCGACGTGGACGCCGCCAAGCCCAACCCGGAGATGTTCCTGGTGGCTGCCGAGAAGATCGACGCCTCAGTGCTGGACTGCATCGCGGTCGGCGACGCCACCTGGGACATGCTCGCGGCCCGTCGCGCCCGGATGCTGGGCGTCGGGCTGCTGTGCGGCGGCTACAGCAGCGACGAGCTGCAGCGCGCGCACGCGTTCTGTGTCTACCTCGACCCCGCCGACCTGCACGCCTCGTTGGACGAGATCGGCGTCATGCTCTGATCGGTAGGGGGTCTAGGCCGCCAGCCAGGTCAGCGTCTCACTGCAGCCGGCGTCGAGCTTGACCGTGGCGAGGTCGTCGCCCCGGGTGGTGCCGCGGTTCACGATGACGACCGGGATGCCGGCGCGGTGGGCGTGGCGTACGAACCGCAGCCCGGACAGCACCGCCAGCGACGAGCCCGCCACCAGCAGCACCCTCGCCCGGTCGACGAGCGCGTAGCAGCGGTCGACCCGCTCCCGCGGGACGTTCTCGCCGAAGAACACCACATCGGGCTTGAGCGGGCCGCCGCAGCGGCGGCACCCGGCCAGCCGGAAGCCGGACACGTCCTCGAGATCGACGTCGCCGTCGGGCTTGGTCGTCACCTCGACGCCCTCGCCGAAGCCGGGGTTGAGGTCGGTGAGCCGCTGGTGCAGTGAGACACGGCTGGACCGGTCGCCGCAGGTGAGGCAGCGGACGTCGGCGATGCGACCGTGCAGGTCGACCACCACCTGACTGCCGGCCGCCTGGTGCAGACCGTCGACGTTCTGCGTGATCACCGCCGCGACGCGGCCCTGGCGCTCCATCCCGGCGAGCGCCTGATGGCCGGCGTTGGGATGCGAGCCCGCCATCCGTCCCCAGCCGAGGTGGCTGCGGGCCCAGTAGCGCTGCTGCGCGTCCGGCCCTGACACGAACTCGCTCAGGTTCATCGGCGTGCGCCGCGGAGCGCCCGGCCCGCGGTAGTCGGGGATCCCCGAGTCGGTGCTCATGCCCGCGCCGGTGAGCACCACCACCCCCGGTGCGGTCAGCAGCTCACGGGCACGGCCGAGCGCCGCGTCCTGCGGACCGTCGGTCCGGGACGCCTGCGGGGTCTCGGTCGCACCGTGCACCGCTGCCGAGACTACCGACCGGTCCCCAATGGCCCGACCGGCTACACCTGCTGCCGACGGGGTACGAGCAGCGCGATCGTCGACCCCGCCACCAGCACGCCGGTGCACACCATCAGGGCGGCGCGGTAGCCCTGGGTGAGCGCGGTGGGGTCCTGGTAGTCGGTGTCGGACAGGCCGACCACGGTGGGCAGCGCGGCCACGAACAGCAGGCTGGCCGCGCGCGCGACGGCGTTGTTGATGCCGCTGGCGATGCCGGCGTCCTCGTCCGGTGCCGCCGCCAGCACCGTCGCCGTCAGCGGGGCCACCAGCAGGGTCATCCCGGAGCCGAACAGCAGGATGCCCGGAAGTACGTCGCCGAGGTAGGACGCGCCCGGACCGACGCGGCTGAGCACCAGCACACCGAGGGCGGCGACCAAGGGTCCCCCGACGAGCTGGTTGCGCGGGCCGATACGTGAGGCCAGCGCGCCGGCGCGGGAGGAGAACAGCAGCATGATCACGGTGAACGGCGCCATCGACAGGCCGGCCGCCAGCGGGCTGAAGCCGGCGCTGATCTGCAGCTGCAGTACGAGCAGGAACATCATGCCGCCGAGCGCGCCGTACACCGCGAACGTCTCGGTGTTGACCACGGAGAAGGCCCGGTCCGCGAACAGCGACGGCGGCACCATCGGGTCGCGCGCGTGCCGCTCGACGTGCACGAACGCGACCAACGCCACCACGCCGACCGCTCCGGCTGCGACGACCGCGGGGCTGACCCCCGCGTTGGCCTCGATCAGCGCGTACGTGATGCCCGCCAGCCCCAGCGCGCCGAACACCGCACCGGCGACGTCGAACCGCTCCCCGGGCACCCGGTGCCCGCTCTCGGGCACGTGCCGCGCGGCCACCAGCAGCACGACCACCGCAGGTGGCACGTTGATGAAGAACACCCACCGCCAGGTCAGCACCTCGATCAGCCAGCCGCCCAGCAGCGGGCCGACGGCGGCCGCGATGCCGGTGTAGGCCGACCAGGTGCCGATCCCGCGGGAACGGTCTGCTGGCCGCAGCGTGGCCTGAAGGATCGCGAGGCTGCCCGGCGTGAGGAGCGCACCACCGACGCCCTGCAGCGCGCGGGCCACGATCAGCTGCAGCGGGTCCTGGGCCAGGCCGCACACCAGCGACGCGGTGGCGAACCAGGTGACGCCGATCATGAAGACTCGTCTGCGGCCGAACCGGTCGCCGAGCGAGCCGCCGATCAGGATCAGCGAGGCGAGGCTGAGCATGTAGGCGTTGACCACCCACTGCAGCTCGGTCAGCTCCGCGTCGAGGTCCTCGCCGATCGCCTTGACCGCGACGTTGACGACGGTGCCGTCGAGCAGCGCCATGCCAGAGCCCAGCACGGCGGCCAGCACGATCCAGCGGCCCGCCGCGGACTTGACCGCGACGCCCGTGCCACCCCCGGCGCTGCTCACGCTGCCATGGTGTCAGCAGTGACCGGTTGGGGTCAGCCGGTGGGCTCCGCCGTCGGCGACGGCTCCTGGGCCGACCGCGACGGCGAGCCCGACGACGACCCGCCGGACCTGCCCGAGGTCGGCTCCGAGGTGGGTGTCGGGAACGGGGTGGTTACCACGGGCCGGCGCAGCGGTGTGGCGGGAACCTCCCCGGTGGGTGTCGGCGTCGGCAGGTTGGTGACCGGCTGCTCGTCGGGTTCGACGACCTCGCGGTCGATCTCCGCGGAGGTCTGCCCCAGGCCGCCGAGCGAGATGTGGTCCCACGCCCGCAGCTCGGCGGTCTGCTTGTCGAGGTAGAGCACCGACAGCTGGATCGGTGCCGGCCCGTTCGCGGGCATCAGCGCGCGCAGTCCCGACCCGCCGGTGGACCCCTCCACCATGCGCCAGGTGCCCTGCGGCATGAGCTGGCTGCTGAACTGGTGCGTGTGCCCGGAGAGCACGGTCGGTGCGAGCCCGTCGAACAGCGCGTCGGCTCCCGGGTCGTGGTAGACGATCGCGTCGATGTTGCCGTCCTCGCGGGCCACGCTGGCCAGCGCCTGCGCCTGCGCCGTCACGACGTCGTCGGAGGGGTCGGAGCGGCTGTTGTCGGGGGTGAACCGCGGGTCGCCGACCCCGAGGAAGCGGATGCCCGCGACGGTCTTCGGCTTGCCGTTCAGGACGGTGACGCCCGGGATCTTCTGCATCGCGTGCTGGGTGACCATCGAGTCGTGGTTGCCGCGCACCCAGACGTACGGCGCGTCCACGCGGCGCACGCCGTCGAGGTAGCGGTTCTCCGCCGGCGTGCCGTGGTCGGTGATGTCGCCGGAGTCCACCACCACGTCGACGTTGTACTGGTGCGCCACCGAGGCGATGACGTCCCACGCCTGCGGCGCGATGTGCAGGTCGGACACGTGCAGCACCTTGATCATGTCCTCCTGCTGCGACATGACCGGCAGTGTCGAGGTGGTGCTGTACAGCCGGCTGACGTTGGTCACCAGCCGCGCCAGCTCCTCCCGGTACTTGTCGAAGTCCTCCACGATGTCGCGGGCGTTGCCGACGACCGCAGGGGCGCTGGTCAGCAGCCCGGTGTAGCGCGGCTCCTGGATCGAGTTGGGGTTCCAGGTCGCCCAGGTCGCGTAGTAGCCGAGCCCGGTCGCGCCGAGCGCCACCAGCGCGGCCGCCGCGGCGGCGCGGACCCGGCGTACGACGAGCAGCGCCAGACCGACGCCGCCCACCAGTGCCGCCACCGCGGTACGCACGAACAGGTCGACCAGGCCGCTGCGGACGTCGGACACCGCGCGCCCCTCGAGTCCGGTGAGCCGCTGCGGGTCGGCCGCGATCTTGCGTGCCTTCTCGGCGTCGAGGCCCTTCACCTGGACGTACAGGCGCAGTGGTGAGTCGTGGGTGTCCAGCATCAGCTGGCCCAGCGGCGGCGTGTCCACGGTCGTGCCGCCGTGCAGCGCCGGCCGCAGCGACATGGTGGTGTCGAACGGCCCGACGGCCTGGCGCTCGGTGCCGGCCACGACGACGGCGATCCAGGCCCCGGCCAGGCTCAGCGCGGCGACCAGCAGGGCCCACGCGATGCGGCGGGGCCAGCGCCGCTGCCAGACCGGTGTCGACGGCGGTGGCTTCTCGTCCTCGGCGGTGGTGGTCTCGGTCATCGTCTGCGGGCCTACCCCTGGGGTCGTCCGACATACCGTTGGTCACATCACACGCGGATGCGGGCTGCTGCTCGCGAGTGCTCGGGAGTGCTCGGAAGTGCCCCAGGCTACGTCGGCCGGTCCGTCTGTTCACGCCGCCGGCGGCCCCGGCCACGCGCCATGTAACCGGGTGTAGTGGTCGCTTCCCGAGGCACATGAACCGTGGGATCCGACCATTCGCCACGTACCCGGGTCTTGGCGCAGCACCCGTTGAAGAAACAAGCAGTCTTGACTGTTTGTTCTTGACGCCCCATGCTGTCGGGCGTGGCACCGGGTACGGCGACGCGCGTCCCGCAGGAGGAGCGCAGCAGGGCGATGCGCCAGCGCCTGCTCGAGGCCACCATCGAGTGCCTGGTCGAGCGCGGCTGGTCGGGCACCTCCACCACGCTGGTGTCGCAGCGCGCCGGGGTGTCCCGGGGCGCCCAGCTGCACCACTTCCCGACCAAGAGCGACCTGGTGATCGCCGCGGTCGAGCACATGGGCGCCCGGCGCAGCGAGCAGCTGTTCGAGCGTGCGGCCGGCCTCCCGAACGGCCCGGGCCGCACCCGCGCCGTGCTCGACCTGCTCGCCGAGCACTTCACCGGCACGCTGTTCACCGCCGCCCTGGAGCTGTGGGTGGCGGCCCGCTCCGACGCGCAGCTGCACGCCGCGGTCGCGCCGCTGGAGCAGCGGATCGGCCGGGAGACCCACCGGCAGACCGTCGAGCTGCTCGGCATCGACGAGTCCGCGCCCGGAGCCCGCGAGCTCGTGCAGGCCACGCTCGACCTCGTACGCGGCCTCGGCCTGGCCAACACGCTCACCGACGACAGCACCCGGCGCCGCCGGATCCTCGACCAGTGGGCCACGACCCTCGACCATGCCCTCTCCGAGCTGGAGCACCCGTGAACCGCACCCCACGCAAACGCTCCCTTCGCGCACGTTTCCGAGGGGACCCGGCATGAGCAGTACGGACCTGCGGACCCAAGTCATCGACGACCTCGCCGCCGAGGCCGCCGAGGTCGACGCCCTCGTGGCCGACCTCGACCCGCCCGGCTGGCACCGGGACACCCCCGCCGCGGGCTGGACGGTCGCGCACCAGATCGCGCACCTGGCCTGGACCGACGAGGCCGCGCTGCTGGCGGCGAACGAGCCCGAGGCCTTCGGCGAGCACCTCAAGGAGGCGCTGGCGAACCCCGACGGCTTCGTCGACCGCGGTGCCGAGGAGGGCGCGAAGGCCGAGCCCGGTGAGCTGCTGGCCCGGTGGCGCACCTCGCGGTCCGACCTCGACGAGTGCCTGCGCGCGCTGCCCGACGGCACGAAGGTGCCGTGGTACGGCCCGCCCATGAGCGCGGCGTCGCTGGCCACCGCGCGGCTGATGGAGACGTGGGCACACGGTCTCGACGTCGCCGACGCGCTCGGTGTCCGTCGCGAGCCGACCGCAAGGCTGCGGCACGTCGCCCACCTGGGCGTACGCACCCGCGACTACGCCTACCTGGTGCGCGAGATGACGGCGCCGGCCGAGCCGTTCCGGGTCGAGCTGACCGGGCCCGACGGCGACCGGTGGACGTGGGGACCCGACGACGCGGCCCAACGTGTCGCCGGTCCCGCCCTGGACTTCTGCCTGCTGGTCACCCAGCGTCGGCACCGCCGCGACCTCGCCCTGGTCGCCGAGGGCCCCGACGCCGACCAGTGGCTCGACATCGCGCAGGCGTTCGCCGGCCCGCCCGGCACCGGCCGGCCACCGAGCGACGGCGGGACGGAGAGCGGATGAGCGACGTGCTGCGCGTCGGCAACGCCAGCGGGTTCTACGGCGACCGGCTGAGCGCGGTGCAGGAGATGCTCGAGGGCGGCCACCTCGACGTGCTCACCGGCGACTACCTGGCCGAGCTGACGATGCTCATCCTCGGTCGCGACCAGCTGAAGGACCCCGCGCTCGGGTACGCCAAGACCTTCCTCACCCAGATGCGCGAGCATCTGGCGCTGGCCCGTGAGCGCGGCGTGACCGTCGTGACCAACGCCGGTGGGCTCAACCCGTCCGGCCTGGCCGCGGCGCTACGCGAGGTCGACCCGCAGGCACGCATCGCCTACGTCGAGGGCGACGACCTGCGCGGCCAGGCGGCCGACCTCGGCCTGTCCGGCGGCGACCTCGGCGACCCGCTGACCGCCAACGCCTACCTGGGCTGCTGGGGCATCGTGGCCGCGCTGCAGGCCGGCGCCGACGTCGTGGTCACCGGTCGCGTGACCGACGCGTCGCTGGTCGTCGGGGCCGCGGCCGCGCACTTCGGCTGGGACCGCGAGGCCTACGACGCGCTCGCCGGCGCGACCGTTGCCGGCCACGTCCTCGAGTGCGGCACCCAGGCGACCGGGGGAAACTACTCCTTCCTCGACGAGCTGCCCGACCACCGCCCGCCCGGCTTCCCGCTGGCCGAGATCTCCGCCGACGGCAGCAGCGTCGTCACCAAGCACCCCGGCAGCGGCGGCGTGGTGTCGGTCGGCACGGTCACCGCCCAGCTGTTGTACGAGATCGGCGGCGCCCGCTACGCCGGCCCCGACGTGGTCAGCCGCTTCGACACCATCGCGCTCACACCCCTCGCGGAGCAGGGCCCCGACCGGGTGCGCATCAGCGGCGTACGCGGCGAGCCGCCACCGCCAACCTTGAAGGTCGGCCTCAACCACCTCGGCGGGTTCCGCAACCAGGCCGAGCTCGTCCTCACCGGCCTCGACATCGACGCCAAGGCCGACCTCGCCCGCGCGCACCTGCAGGCCGCGCTGCCCGACCTGGCCGACCTGCGTCCGGTGTGGACGCTCGCCCGCACCGAGCACGACGACCCCGACAGCGAGGAGGCCGCGAGCGCGCGGCTGCGCTGCCAGGTGCGGTCGTCCGACGCGAAGGCCGTCGGCCGCCGGTTCTCCCGCGCCGTCGTCGAGCTCGCGCTCGCGTCCTACCCCGGGTTCCACCTCGCCGCGCTGCCCGGCGACGCGTCGCCGTACGGCGTGTTCAGCCACGGCTTCGTCGACCAGGACACCGTCGAGCACGTGGCCGTGCTGGCCGACGGCACCCGGGTTGTCGTCGACCCGCCGAAGCGGACCGAGCCGATGGCCGACCTCACCGAGCCGGCGCTGCCCGACCCGCCGCCCACCGGACAGTCCGTACGTGTCCCTCTGGGCCGCGTCGTCGGTGCCCGCAGCGGCGACAAGGGCGGTGACGCCAACCTCGGCCTGTGGGTCCGCGACGACCCGGCCCGGCCGGAGCGCTCGGAGCCGGCCTGGCGCTGGCTGGCGAACCTGGCCACACCCGAGCGGCTGCGCGCGCTGCTTCCCGAGGCCGCCGACCTGCCGATGACAGTCCATCTGCTCCCGAACCTGCACGCCGTCAACGTCGTCATCCACGGGCTGCTCGGCCAGGGGGTGGCCGCGTCGACCCGGTTCGACCCGCAGGCCAAGGCGCTCGGCGAGTGGGTCCGCGCGCGCCACGTCGACGTGCCGGAGGTGCTCCTGTGACCGCCGCTCCCGCCGACCTTGCGCGAACGCACCACGACGCGCTGCGCGAGACCGTCCGCCGGTTCACCCAGCGCGAGATCGTCCCGCACCTCGACGCCTGGGAGCGGGCCGGCGAAGTGCCGCGCGACCTGCATGCCGCGGCCGCCAAGCTCGGCCTGCTCGGGGTCGGGTTCCCCGAGGAGGTCGGCGGCGCGGGCGGCGACTACACCGACGTGGTCGCGATGACCGAGGCGTTCTGCGAGGCGGGCGCCTCGTCGGGCCTGCTGGCCGCGCTGTTCACCTCAGGCATCGCCGTACCCCACATGGCCGCGGTCGGCGACCCCGCACTCGTCGACCGGTTCGTACGCCCGACGCTGGCCGGCCAGATGATCGGCTCGCTCGCGGTCACCGAGCCCGACGGCGGCTCCGACGTCGCCGCGATCCGCACCCGTGCCCGCCGCGACGGCGACCACTACGTGGTCGACGGCGCCAAGACGTTCATCACCTCCGGCGCCCGCGCCGACTTCGTGACCACCGCCGTACGCACCGGCGAGCCCGGCCACGGCGGCATCTCCCTGCTCGTGGTCGAGGCCGGCACGCCGGGGTTCACGGTGAGCCGGCGGCTGGACAAGATGGGCTGGCTCTGCTCCGACACCGCCGAGCTGTCCTTCGACGGCGTGCGCGTCCCGGCCGGCAACCTCGTCGGCGAGGAGAACGCCGGCTTCGTGCTGCTGATGCAGCAGTTCGTGAGCGAGCGGCTCGGGCTCGCGGTGCACGCGTACGGCATCGCGCAACGCAGCCTCGACCTGACGCTCGACCACGTGCGGACGCGCGAGACGTTCGGCCGACCGCTGGTCAGCCGGCAGGTGGTGCAGCACCAGCTGGTCGAGATGCACCGGCGGACCGACGTCGCGCGCACGTACACCCGTGAGGTCGCGCGTCGCTACGCCGCCGGCGAGGAGCCCATCGTCGAGGCGTGCCTGGCCAAGAACACCGCGGTCGAGGCCTGCGACTACGTCGTCGACCGAGCGGTGCAGCTGCACGGCGGCGCCGGCTACATGCGCGAGAGCGAGGTCGAGCGGCACTACCGCGACGCTCGCATCCTCGGCATCGGCGGCGGCGCCACCGAGGTGCTCACCGACCTGTCCGCCAAGCTCCTGGGATACACCTCATGACCACCCCTCCCGCCGAGACCGCGACGCCGCCCACCAACCGTGACGCGATGCTGGCCCAGCTCGACGCGCTGGCCACCGAGCACGCGAAGGCCATCGCCGGCGGCGGTGAGAAGTACGTCGAGCGCCACCACCAGCGGGGCAAGCTGCTCGCCCGTGAGCGCATCGAGCTGCTCGTCGACGAGGACGCGCCGTTCCTCGAGCTCAGCCCGCTGGCCGGGTGGGGCAGCGACTTCGCCGTCGGCGCCAGCGTGGTCACCGGCATCGGTGTCGTGGAGGGCGTCGAGTGCATGATCGTCGCCAACGACCCGACGGTGCGCGGGGGTGCCAGCAACCCGTGGACGCTGAAGAAGATCGGGCGCGCCGCGCAGGTGGCGGAGGAGAACCGGCTGCCGACGATCAACCTGGTCGAGTCCGGTGGCGCCGACCTGCCCACCCAGAAGGAGATCTTCGTCCCCGGCGGACGCGGGTTCCGCAACCTCACCCGGGCCAGCGCCGAGCGCAGGCCCACGATCGCACTGGTGTTCGGCAACTCGACGGCCGGCGGCGCCTACATCCCCGGCATGAGCGACTACGTCGTGATGGTCAAGGAGCGGGCCAAGGTGTTCCTCGGCGGACCGCCGCTGGTGAAGATGGCCACCGGCGAGGAGTCCGACGACGAGTCGCTCGGCGGGGCCGACATGCACGCCAGGACCTCCGGGCTGGCCGACTACCTCGCCCAGGACGAGCAGGACGCGCTGCGCATCGGCAGGCGCATCGTCGCCCGCCTCAACTGGCACAAGCAGGGACCCGCACCCGCAGCCGCGTACGCCGAGCCCCGGCACGACGCCGACGACCTGCTCGACATCGTGCCGACGGACCTGAAGGTCCCGTTCGACCCGCACGAGGTGATCGTGCGGCTGGTGGACGGGTCGGAGTTCGACGAGTTCAAGCCGCTGTACGGCTCCAGCCTGGTCACCGGGTGGGCGCGGCTGCACGGCTACCCGATCGGCATCCTCGCCAACGCACGCGGCGTCCTGTTCAGCGAGGAGTCGCAGAAGGCCGCGCAGTTCATCCAGCTGGCCAACCAGAGCGACACGCCGCTGCTGTTCCTGCACAACACGACCGGCTACATGGTGGGCGAGGCCTACGAGCAGCAGGGCATCATCAAGCACGGCGCGCTGATGATCAACGCCGTCTCCAACTCCGCCGTGCCGCACCTGTCGGTGATCATGGGGGCGTCCTACGGCGCCGGCAACTACGGCATGTGCGGCCGGGCGTACGACCCGCGGTTCCTGTTCACCTGGCCCAACGCCAAGTCGGCGGTGATGGGTCCGCAGCAGCTGGCCGGTGTGCTGTCGATCGTCGCCCGGCAGTCCGCGCAGGCCAAGGGGCAGGAGTACGACGAGGCGGCCGACGAGCAGATGCGGGCCTACGTCGAACAGCAGATCGAGGAGCAGTCGCTCGCGTTCGCGATGTCGGGCATGGTCTACGACGACGGCGTGATCGACCCCCGAGACACCCGCACGGTGCTCGGCATCTGCCTGTCCGTGATCCACAACGCGCCGGTGCAGGGCACCGGCCACTACGGCGTCTTCCGGATGTGAGCCCCGTGATCAGACGACTGCTTGTTGCCAACCGCGGCGAGATCGCACGCCGGGTGTTCCGCACCTGCCGCGACCTCGGGGTCGAGACCGTCGCGGTCTACTCCGACGCGGACGCGCAGTCACCGCACGTGCGCGAGGCTGACGCCGCGGTGCGCCTGCCCGGCCTGTCGCCTACCGACACCTACCTGCGCGCCGATCTTCTCGTCGAGGCGGCGATAAATGCCGGCGCCGATGCCGTGCACCCCGGTTACGGCTTCCTCTCCGAGAGCGCCGACTTCGCCCGGCGGGTGACCGACGCGCGGCTGACGTGGGTTGGCCCGCCGGCCGACGCGATCGACGCGATGGGCTCGAAGGTCGCCGCCAAGGCCTTGATGGCCGACGCGGGCGTGCCCGTGCTCGGCGAGCTCGACCCGGAGCAGGTCGGCGCCGACCAGCTACCCGTGCTGGTGAAGGCGTCTGCCGGTGGTGGCGGCCGCGGCATGCGCGTCGTCCGCGACCTCGGCTCCCTGTCGCAGCAGGTCTCCGAGGCGTCCGCGGAGGCGGCGTCGGCGTTCGGTGACGCGACCGTCTTCTGCGAGCCGTACGTCGAGCAGGGCCGGCACGTCGAGATGCAGGTCCTGGCAGACGCCCACGGCAACGTGTGGGTGCTCGGCGAGCGTGACTGCTCGGTGCAGCGCCGGCACCAGAAGGTGGTCGAGGAGTCGCCCTCCCCGGCCGTCGACGAGGGTCTCCGCGCCGAGCTCACCGCCGCGGCCGAGGCGGCGGCCAAGGCGGTCGGCTACGTCGGCGCGGGCACCGTCGAGTTCCTACTCACGGGGGGCTTCGCCCCCCGTGTGCCCCCCGGACCCGCCTTCGGCGGTGACGCGTCAGGCCAATCACGGTTTTTCTTCCTGGAGATGAACACCCGGCTGCAGGTCGAGCACCCGGTCACCGAGTGCGTCTTCGGCACCGACCTGGTCGCACTCCAGCTGGCCGTGGCCGAGGGACAGACGCTCGAGGGGTCGCCTCCCGAGCCCCGCGGTCACGCGATCGAGGTACGTCTCTACGCCGAGGACCCGGCCGACGGCTGGCTCGCGCAGAGCGGGGTCGTGCACCGGTTCGCCGTACCCGCCGTCGACGCGCGCTTCGAGGTTCCGTCGACCTACGGCCTGCGGCTCGACAGCGGCGTCGAGTCCGGGACCGTCGTCAGCCCCCACTACGACGCGATGCTGGCCAAGGTGGTCGCCTGGGCCCCGACGCGCGCGACCGCGGCGCGGCGGCTCGCGGGTGCGCTGCGCGGGGCGCAGGTGCACGGCATCACCACCAACCGCGACCTCCTGCTCGGCATCATGCAGGACCCTGACTTCCTCGCCGGACGGGCGACCACCGCCTTCCTCTCCGCCGACACCGTGGCCCGGCTGGCCAGGGCGCCGCGACAGGAGCGGGACGCCCGGCTCGGTGCGCTGGCCGCGGCGCTGGCCGAGGCGCAGGCGCACCGCTCCCGCGTGGCACCGCCGGCCTGGCGCAACGTGCCCTCCCAGCCGGTCGAGAAGCGCTACCTCGTCGACGGCGAGGAGGTCGTCGCGCGCTACCGCAGCGAACGCGGCCGGCTGGCCTCCGGCGACGGAGAGATCGAGGTCGTCGACGTCGCGCCCGACCACGTCGTGCTGCGCGTGGCCGGCGTGGACGAGCGGCTCGATGTCGAGCGCTACGACGACGGCACCATCGCGGTCGACTCCGCGCACGCGCACGTCGACCTGCGGCGAGTCCCGCGGTTCACCGACCCCGAGCAGCAGGTGCACGCCGGCTCGCTGCTCGCGCCGATGCCGGCCTCGGTGGTCGCGGTCGCGGTGGCCGAGGGCGAGAAGGTGCAGGCCGGCGACCCGATCGTCGTCCTCGAGGCGATGAAGATGCAGCACACCATCCGCGCGCACGAGCCCGGAGTCGTCACCTCGCTGCCCGTGCAGACGGGTCAGCAGGTCGACTCCGGCGCCGTTCTCGCAGTAGTGACACCGGAAGGGAACCAACCATGAGCACAACGGCCTTCGCCGAGAGCGAGGAGCGGCAGGCGCTTCGGCGTGCCGTCGCCGGGATGGCCAACGACTTCGGCCGGGAGTACTTCGTACGCTGCGCGAGGTCGGGCGAGCACACCGACGAGCTGTGGTCGGCCGTCGGCAAGAACGGCTACCTCGGTGTCGCGGTCCCAGAGGAGTACGGCGGCGGGGGAGGTGGCATCGGCGACCTCGCCGCCGTGTGCGAGGAGCTCGCCGCGGCCGGGTGCCCGCTGCTGATGATGGTGGTGTCCCCGGCGATCTGCGCCACCGTGATCTCCCGGTTCGGCACGGCTGAGCAGCGTCAGAAGTGGCTGCCGGGGTTCGCCGACGGCACGACCAAGATGGCGTTCTCGATCACCGAGCCCGACGCGGGGTCCAACGCGCACCGGATCACCACCACGGCCCGCCGGGACGGCGACGGCTGGGTGCTCAACGGCCAGAAGACGTTCATCTCCGGTGTCGACGAGGCGGAGGCCGTTCTCGTCGTCGGCCGCATGGAGGACTCGCGCACCGGGCGTCTCAAGCCCGCACTTTTCGTCGTCCCGACGGATGCTCCCGGCTTCGAGTGGAAGCAGATCGACATGGAGCTGGTGTCGCCGGAGAAGCAGTTCACGCTGTTCTTCGACGACGTACGACTGCCCGGCGACGCGCTGGTGGGCGACGAGGACGCCGGGCTGCCTGCGCTGTTCGCCGGTCTCAACCCCGAGCGGATCATGGCCGCGTCGTTCTCCACCGGGCTCGCCCGGCACGCGCTGGCACGCGCCACCGAGTACGCCAAGCAGCGGTCGGTGTTCGAGGCGCCGATCGGCTCGCACCAGGCGATCGCGCACCCGCTCGCGCAGTCGTCGATCGAGATCGAGCTCGCGCGGCTGATGACGCAGAAGGCCGCTGCGCTGTACGACGCCGGCGACGACGCAGCCGCGGGCGAGGCGGCCAACATGGCCAAGTACGCCGCGGCCGAGACCGCGTGCTCGACGGTCGACCGGGCCGTGCAGACCCTCGGCGGCAACGGGATGGCCTCGGAGTTCGGGCTCGGCTCGATGCTGGTCGCCGCCCGCGCCGGGCGGATCGCGCCGGTGTCGCGGGAGATGGTGCTCAACTTCGTCGCGCAGCACACGCTGGGCCTGCCCAAGTCCTACTGACGGGCGGGCAAGCCCGCAGGCGCGCGCCCGAGCCGACGTCGTAGTGTGCGCGCACCGGTTGTCTTCGGAAGGGGAGTCGCTCGTGTCCACGCCTCCAGAGGTGCCTTCTGAGCTCGTACGCCTCGAGGTGTCTGACGGGGTCGCCACGATCACGCTCGACTCGCCGCACAACCGCAACGCCCTGTCGCGCGCCCTCGTCGGCCAGCTCTCCCAGGCGCTCGACGACAGCGCCGCCGACGACTCCGCAAGGGTCGTGGTGCTGCGCTCGTCGCAGCGGGTGTTCTGCTCCGGCGCTGACATGTCCGAGGCGTCCGAGCACGGCATGGAGGACGGCGCCCGCGGGCTCATCGCGCTGTTCCGGCAGGTCGTCGCACACCCCAAGCCGGTCCTCGCAGTGCTCGCCGGGCCGGTACGCGCCGGCGGCATCGGCATCATCGGCGCCTGCGACGTGGTGGTCGCGACCCAGGAGTCGACGTTCGCGTTCACCGAGGCCCGGCTCGGGCTCGCGCCGGCGGTGATCTCGCTGACCACGCTGCCGCGGATGACCGACCGGTCCGCGTCGCTGACCTACCTGTCGGGGGAGACCTTCGACGGCACGGAGGCCGCTCGCATCGGGCTGGTCACCCAGGCGGTGCCGGCCGGCGACCTCGAGGCCACGGTCGACTCCGTGGTGGCGTCGCTGGCCAAGTCCACGACCCAGGGGCTGAGCGAGACCAAGCACCTGCTGAACACCCGGCTGCTGGCAGGCATCGACGAGCACGGTGACGACCTTGCCGCGATGTCGGCGAGGCTGTTCGGCTCCGACGAGGCGCGCCAGGCGATGCGCGCCTTCCTGGAGAAGCGCGCGGCCAGGTAGCCATGGACGACCCAGTGAGCCTGCGCACCGCGCACATCGGCGACGCCGCGGCCATCGCGGCCATCTACGCGCCGATGGTGGAGCACTCCCCGGTGTCGTTCGAGGAGACGCCTCCGGACGCCGCCGAGTTCGAGCGCCGCATGCGGGCTCGTCCACGGCTTCCGTGGCTGGTCGCGCAGACCTCCGACCGTGTCGTGGGCTACGCGTACGCCGTGCAGCACCGGGAGCGCGCCGCCTACCGCTGGTGCGCCGACAGCTCGGTGTACGTCGACGAGGCCCACCACGGCCGGGGCGTGGGCAGGATGCTGTACGCGCGGCTGATCGAGGAGATGACCGCGCTCGGCTATGTGTCGCTGTTCGCGGGCATCGCCCTGCCCAACGACGCCAGCGTCGGGCTGCACGAGGCGATGGGCTACCGGCCCGTCGGCGTCTACCGCAGCGTCGGCTTCAAGCACGGGCAGTGGCGCGACGTCGGCTGGTGGCAGCGGATGCTGGTCGACCCGCCCGCATCCCCCGCCGAACCCCGCCCCTGGTCCACACCCCCGTCGTGACGCGTCAATCCGTCTACGCCTGAGGCACTACGCACCTGCGAAACTTTGACGCATCACGAGAGAACACCCTTGGTGACGCGTCAATACTTCTCCGGTGACGCGCCAAGATGCCTGGGGTGACGCGTCAAACCGTCTCGTGCTCCAGGCTCTGCCCGAGCACGGCGTGCTCCGGAAGCCGCGGCGCCAGCCACCGCAGGCCGAGCCCCCCGAAAGTCGTCGCGACGGCGAGAACCGCCCACGGCACCCACGGCCCGAGGGTGAACAGCGCGACCACCCCCGGCGCCACGACACCGGCCACGGTGAACGCGTACTGGAACGCCGCCAGGTGCCGGCCCCGCGTCGCCCGGGGCGCAGCCGCCTCCGCGAGCGCGTTCGCGCGCGGTCCGAACATCAGCGTCCCCGCCGCCAGTACGAGCACCGAGCCCAGCAGCCAGGCGGCCCGCCAGTCGTGGGGTACGACGAGCGTCGTGACCGCCACCAGGGCCCACACCAGGTAGAGGCCCGTGCCGACCGTCATCGCGCGCACCCGGCCCAGGTATGCGGTGCGACGCACGGCCTCCGTTCCGAGCAGCGTGCCCAGCGCCGTCACCACCGCCAGCATCGCTCCGGGCAGCCACTCCGGAGTGTGCAGAATGTCGATGGCGAAGACGGCCATGCCGGAGAGGAAGAAGTCGGTGACCAGCGCCGTGAGGCCGGTCACGACGATCAGGGCCAGGTACGGCCGGTTGCGCAGCACCCGCTCCGGTCCGTACGAGCCCTCCGAGGCATGGGCGGTGGCGTGGTGCCGATCGTGCACGAACGCCCACAGCAGCGCGGCCGCGACGACGAACGTGCCGGCGTCGAGCGCGACCGCCAGGCGCAGGCCGGACTCGTCCACGGCGCTCAGCAACAGCCCCGCTACCAGTGCGCCTGTACCGAACGCGGCCCCGCGCACCATGTTCACCAAGGCGAACGACCGGTCCTTCGGCCCCGGCGGCGACACGTCGGAGATCAGCGCGAACAGCGAGCTGTAGAACCCCTGCTGTCCTGCCGCCAGCAGCATGGCGGCCACGAGGGTGCCGCCGATGTCGCCGGCCAGCAGGTAGGCCCCGGCCCCGGCCGCCTGCAGCAGCTGGGAGCCGGCGACCACCGTCCGCGGGCCCAGCCGGTCCACCAGCCGTCCGGCGAACGGGGGTGCCAGCAGTCCCGCCGCCGTGCCGACCGACACCACGGTGCCGGCGACGCCCAGCGGCAGACCCACCACTCTCGTCGCGTAGACGACGGCCAGCGGCAGGAACAGTCCCGAGCCGAGGTTGTCGACGCCCAAGGCCACGAGCAGCACGAGGCGGTCGCGGCCGGCGGCTGAGCTCAATGGCTGCCGACCATGCCGCCGTCGCAGCGCACCTGCTCGCCGGTGACATAGGACGCCGTGTCCCCGGCGAGGAACACCACGACCGCGGCGAGCTCCTCGGGCGCGCCGTACCGCCCGGCTGGGATGCTCGCCTGCGACGCCCGCCGGACCTCCTCCTCGGTCCGGCCGGTCCGCTCGGCCGTCGACCGGTCGACCGAGGTCACCCGGTCGGTGTCGATGCGACCGGGCAGCACCATGTTGACCGTTACCCCGTCGGCTGCCACGTCGCCGGCGAGCGACTTCAGGTAGCCGGCGAGCGCGGCGCGCCCGACGTTGGACGCCGCCAGCGTAGGGATCGGCTGCTGCACGCCGGTCGAGCCGATCGCGACGATCCGCCCCCAGCGGCGCTCCCGCATGCCCGGCAGCACCTCCGCGACGAGCTCCACGTGCGGTCGCACCAGCAGCCGCGTCGCCGCCTCGACGTCCTCGCCGGACATGTCCTGCGCCACACTCGGCGGCGGCCCGCCGCCGTTCAGCACCAGGATGTCCACCTCGCCGAACGCCTCCCGCGCGGCCCGCAGCACGGTCGCGGGAGCGTCCGGCCCGGTCAGGTCGGCGGTCACCCCGACGGCCGAGGGCAGGGACTCGGTCCGCTGCCGCACCAGGTCCTCCCGGCGGCCGACCACGACCACGTTCGCGCCCTCACGCCCCAGGCCCTCGGCGACGGCCCAGCCCAGGCCCGACGTGGAACCGAGCACCACGGCGGTGCGGCCGGCGACTCCGATGTCCATCAGCCCTCCAGGGTCGGGTGGTGTGACGCTAACAGCCGAGGGTGCCGAGGCCGGTCGGACGAAGTAAAGTGATGGGTTCGGTTCCGACGAAGGACATGAAGGAGCAGGGTGTCCACGGAGCAGCGTGAGCTCAACTCAGAGCAGCGGTTCGTCGACCGCGTCTACCGCCGCCTGGAGGCCGCGGCCGAGACCGCACGCGCGGTGGCGGCGGACGGACACGCGCGGGGCCGGCTGGGCAACGAGGGCGGCCTGGTCGAGCGTGACGCGATGGTGCACCACGCGGCCCGGCGGCTCGCGATGCTCGACGCCGCCCACGAGGGGCTGGTGTTCGGTCGGCTCGACATGCGCGACGGGGAGTCGCGCTACGTCGGGCGCATCGGCGTACGCGACGAGGACCGCGAGGTGATGCTGGTCGACTGGCGTGCCCCCGCCGCGCGGGTCTTCTACCAGGCCACCGCCCAGGACCCGATGGACGTCGTGCGCCGGCGCGTGCTGCGCAGCCAGCAGTCGCGGGTGCTGAGCATCGAGGACGACCTGCTCGACGCCGACGCCGCCCCCAGCGACATGGTCGTGGTCGGCGAGGGCGCGCTGATGGCCGAGCTGCAGCGGGCCCGCGACGCGACGATGCACTCGGTCGTCGCCACGATCCAGAAGGAGCAGGACGACGCGATCCGCTCGCCCGCGCGCGCGGTGACGATCATCGGCGGCGGCCCGGGCACCGGCAAGACCGTGGTCGCACTGCACCGCGCGGCGTACCTGCTCTACACCGACCGCCGGCGCTTCGAGAACGGCGGCGTCCTGGTCGTCGGACCGTCCGACGTCTTCATGCGCTACATCGAACGGGTGCTGCCCAGCCTCGGCGAGACCGCGGTCACGCTGCGCTCCATCGGCGAGGTCGTCGACGGCGTGCACGGCACCCGGCACGACTCCCCGCAGGCCGCGGCCGTCAAGGGCTCGCGACGCATGCTCACGGTGCTGCGCCGAGCCGCCCGTGACGCCGTGCCGGACGCTCCGACGGAGTTCCGGGTGTTCTACCGCGACGACGTGCTCGAGCTCGACGACCGGCAGCTGCGCGCGCTGCGCCGGCACCTGCTCGGTGCGCAGCGTCGCAACCGCGCGGCCGACCGCGTGTCCACCGTGCTGCTCGACGCGCTGTGGCAGCAGGTCCAGGGCGAGCGCGCCACGGCGCGCGGCAAGGACGAGTTCGTCGACGAGGTCGGCAACGGCAACGAGTTCCTGACGTTCGTGGAGCAGTGGTGGCCCCGGCTCGACGCGGTCGACGTGTGGCAGTGGCTCGCCGACCGCGAGCGGCTGCGCGGCTACGCCAAGGGGGTGCTCGGCGACCGCGACGTCGACCTGCTGCTCGAGTCGTGGCACGACGGCACGCCCTCGGTCGAGGACGTGCCGCTGATCGACGAGCTGCGCTACCTGCTCGGCGACCCGGTCGAGCCGGAGGAGGTCTACGACCCCACGCTCGAGCTGTACGACGAGACCGTGCGGGAGGTGACCACGACCGGCGACCGCGACCCGGGCCGGCTGCGTACGACCCAGCGCACCGAGGACGACCCGCACGCCCACGTGCTGGTCGACGAGGCGCAGGACCTGTCGCCGATGCAGTGGCGGATGCTCGGCCGCCGCGGCCGCTACGCGAGCTGGACCATCGTCGGCGACCCGGCGCAGTCCGCCTGGCCCTACCCCGAGGAGGCCGACGCCGCCCGCGCCGAGGCGCTGCGCGACAAGGAACAGCACCGCTTCCGGCTGTCCACCAACTACCGCAACTCCGCGGAGATCTACGAGCTCGCCGCACGCGTGGCGCGCGCCGCCGTTCCCGACCCGGACCTTCCCGAGGCCGTACGCCGCACCGGCGACCAACCCGAGCACCGCACCGTGACAGCCGACGAGCTGGCGGCAACGACCCGCAAGGCGGTGGACTCGATGCGGGACGCGGTCGAGGGAACCATCGGCGTGGTCACGCCGGTGGCACGGCACGCCGAGGTCGAGGGCTGGTTGGCCGGTGAGCACGACCCCCGGGTGCGCGTGCTGGAGCCGTTGGACACCAAGGGCCTGGAGTTCGACGCCATCGTGGTCGTCCAGCCCGGTGAGATCGCGTCGGAGTCCGAGACCGGCATGCGTACCCTTTACGTCGTGCTGACGCGTGCCACGCAGCGACTGGTCACCGTCTCGACCGACGAGGGCTGGCTGCCCTAGAGATGCCGCTGGTCGCCCTGGGTTCCCTCGGCGGGACCATCACGATGACGTCGACGTCGCCGCAGTCGGGAGTGACGGCGACCGCGAAGGCAGACGACCTGGTGGCCGCCGTCCCCGGGCTGGGCGAGGTCGCGGAGGTGCAGGCCAGCACGCTGCGGTCCGTGCCGAGCGCGTCGCTGACCTTCGACGACGTCCTCGCCGCGCTCGCCTGGGCGCACGGAGAGGTCGAGGCCGGAGCAGCGGGCGTCGTGCTGGTGCAGGGCACCGACACGCTGGAGGAGACCGCCTACCTGCTCGACCTGTTCTGGGACCGGCCGGAGCCGCTGGTCGTCACCGGAGCCATGCGGCCGCCGCAGCACGCGGGCGCCGACGGGCCGGCGAACCTGCTGGCGTCCGTCGCCACCGCCGCCTCGCCGGACCTGCGTGGCATCGGCGTGGTGGTGGTGCTCGACGAGGAGGTGCACGCGGCCGCGCGCGTACGCAGGACCGACACCACGGCGCTGCAGGCGTTCACCTCACCGGCGACCGGGCCGCTGGCCCGCGTGGTCGAGTGCGAGCCCGTGGTGCTGTCGCGCCGCGACCGGCTGGACGCCCTGCCGACGCCCGACCCCGGCTCGCGGGTGCGGGTCGGGCTGCTGGAGTCGACGCTCGACGACCGCGCCGACCTCGTCCGGCTGCTCGTCGCGCAGGGGTACGACGGGCTCGTGCTGGCGTCCTTCGGCGTCGGCCACGTGTCCGACGCGACGGCCGAGGCGGTGTCCGACGTCGTAGGGCAGGTTCCGGTCGTGGTCGCCTCGAGGACCGGCGGGGGCAGCACCCTGGCCCGGACCTACGGCTTCACCGGGTCCGAGAGCGACCTGCTGGCGCGCGGGGCGGTGCTGTCCGGCTGGCTCGACGCCCGAAAGTCGCGGGTGCTGCTGTGGGCGCTGCTCTCCCTGGGCCGCAGCGGCGGGGAGGTACGCGAGGAGTTCGCCCGCCGCGGCCGCGCCTGACCGTCGGAGGCGCCGCCTAGACGACCTTCGGTGCGCCGGCGATGCGGTAGGACTCCTGCAGCAGCTCCGACAGCTCGTCGCCTGCCACGCGGTCCAGGTTGACCAGCACCAGCGACGGTGAGCGTTCGTGGTGCGGCGTCCAGAAGTAGGTGTCGGGATCGGTGCCGGCCAGCGCGTCGCGCTCGTGCGTCTTGACCGTGACCACCCTGTCGTCCCACATCCGCGCCATCAGGGTGCGGGCGAACCACGCCGGCTGCCCCCAGCTCATGCGCTCCGTGACACCCGGCAGGGACAGGCACAGCCGCCGGACGTCGTCCTCACTGCTCATGCCCATACGATCACGGCTGCACCCGCGTGCGTCCAGCGGCGTGAAAGCGCTGGCAGGCCTCGGCCGTGCGGTCTAGCGTGACGCTCGTGTACGAGACCGACGCCGAGCTCGACGAGATGCAGCGGCTGCTCGACGAGTCCCACGCCCGAGCCAACATCCACCTACGGGCGATCATCACCGGCGAGCGCTCGCTGGCCGCGGCCGAGATCGCCGGTCTCATGACCGGCATGCGCACGCTGAGCGTCGCCACGGTCACGGCCGGCGGGGAGCCGCGAACCAGCGGTGTGGACGGGCACCTGCTGCACGGCCGGTGGGTGTTCACCACCGCCGGCGTCGCGACCAAGGCCGTGCACCTACGTGCACGCCCGGGCGTCAGCGCCGCCTACATCGAGGGCGACGACCTCGGCGTGTACACGCACGGGCAGGCGGAGTTCCTCGACGCGCAGCACCCCGACTTCGACGAGATCGAGCGGCACCTCGTGGCCCACTACGGCAGCTCGCCCTCGACCTGGGACGAGAACATCGCCTACATCCGCATCCGGCCGACGTGGATGATCGGCTACGCGTTCAAGCGCGACGAGCTGCTCGACCGGCGCGGCGTCCAGCCCGCACCTCGCTGACCCAGCGCCGGTTGACGGGTCAGCTCAGCTTCAGGTCGACGTGATGCCACCGGTGCAGCAGGTCGCGCTGCTCGGACGCGGTCAGCCCGGTGATGTTCGCCCCGGGTGTCTGCTGCAGCCAGTCGAAGGTGTCGCGGGCGGTGTCCTCGACCGGTCGCACGGTCAGGCCCGCGGCGAGAGCCGGGCTCACGTCGCGGCTCATCAGCCCGGCGTACTCCGGCATCGGCAGCCACAGCGGCAGCGAGCGCTCGCCCATCCACGGCTGGACGCCGTTGGCCAGCAGGAACTCCTGCGGCATCCACACCAGCCGCGGCTCGGTGCCCACGCCGTCGGCGACCGCCTCCAGCACCTGCCGCCGCGGCATCGCGGGACCGGTCGCGTCGAAGACGCCGTGCAGGCCGTCCTCGGCCGCCTGCACCAGCCACCGGCCGAGGTCGCGTGCGTCGACGACCTGCACCGGGTCGTCGGGCTCGCCGGGCGCGACCACCGTGGCCGACTCGGCCATCCGGTGCACCCAGTAGGCGAACCGGCCCGACGGGTCGCGCGGTCCCACGATCAGGCCGGGGCGTACCACCAGGGCGCGGTCGCCGAGACGCTCTGACACGGCCTGCTCACAGGCCACCTTGAGCTCGCCGTACTTGGACAGGTCGGTCTCGTCGACGTCGTCACCGGCCGCGGGCAGCAGCGCTGCGTCCGTTCCCGCGCCCGGGGTGCCTTGGTCGGCGTAGACGCTGCAGGTGGAGACGAACAGCCACGACGCGGCACGGTCGGCCAGCGCGTCGGCGGCCTCGCGAACCCAGGAGGGCCGCCGGGCGACGTCGATGACCACGTCCCACTGCCTTCCGCCCAGCAGCGACCAGTCCGGGTGCTCCCGGTCGAGGCGCACGAACCGCGATCCCGGCGGGTCCTGACCACTGGTCCCGCGCGCGGCGCAGGTGACGTCGTGGCCGCGGGCGACCGCGGCGGCGGCGGTCGCGTAGGACAGGAACACGGTGCCACCGAGCACGAGGACTCTCATGCTGCGAGCGTGTACCGGCGAAGGGGCCAGGACAAGACGATTTCGCTCCCGGCGCACGGGCTACAGTGAGCGCCACCATGTCGGTGCTCGACGACGTCCTCGCCTTCCCCGCCTATGCCCTGGTACGCCAGCGCGGTGCGGCCGAGGTGCTGCTGCTCGGCGGCACCCGCGAGGACCTCGAACGACTGGCCGACGTGCCGCTCGAGCAGGGCCCGCCGCCATCCGGTCGTAGGTTCGACCGCCTGCTCTGCGTGCCGTACCGGCAGGTGCGCGAGCGCGGCTTCGAGGTGCACGACGACGGCACCCCGCTGTCCTCGATCACGATCGAGCAGGAGCACTCGGTACCCCTCGACGAGGTCATGCGCCTGCTGCCGGACGAGCCGATCACCACCGAGCGGCCGGGCGGCTTCGAGACCAGCGACGAAGAGTACGGCCGCATCGTCGAGGCCATCATCCGCGACGAGATCGGCAACGGCGAGGGCGCCAACCTGGTCATCGGCCGCAGCTACCGCACCCGACTCGCCGACTGGGACCACCGCAAGGCGCTGAGCGTCTTCCGCCGCCTGGTCGAGCGCGAGCGCGGCGCCTACTGGACGTTCTGCGTCTTCACCGGCGACCGGTGGCTGATCGGCGCCAGCCCGGAGCGCCACGTCAGCGTGCACGGCGGCGACGTGCGGATGAACCCCATCAGCGGCACCTTCCGGCTGCCCCGTACCGGCCCCGGAGCCGAGGACGCGGTCGTGCTGAAGCACCAGCTGCTTGACTTCCTCGCCGACGAGAAGGAGATCTACGAGCTCTTCATGGTCGTCGACGAGGAGCTGAAGATGATGTGCGACATCTGCTCCGAGGGCGGCCAGGTGCTCGGGCCGTACCTGAAGCCGATGACCCACCTCATCCACACCGAGTACCTCCTTGCCGGACGCTCGCACCACGACGTGCGCGACGTGCTGCGCGACTCCATGTTCGCCGCGACCGTCACCGGCAGCCCGGTCGAGAACGCCTGCCGGCTGATCAAGCGGTACGAGCCGGAGGGCCGCGGCTACTACGCCTCGGTGCTCGCGCTGCTCGGCCGCGACGCCGACGGGGCACCGACCGCCGACGCGCCGATCCTCATCCGCACCGGCGACGTGTCCCTCGACGGCGAGCTGAAGGTCACCGCGGGGGCGACGCTGGTGCGCGACAGCGACCCGGCCTACGAGACCGAGGAGACCCACGCCAAGGCCGGCGGCATCCTCACCGCCTTCGGTCTGGTGGAGGCTCCGCCGGCGCGCAGCCGCGCCGGCGTGCGCGACCTGGTGGTCGACGAGGACGTGCTGATCGCACTCGCCTCGCGCAACCAGCGGCTGAGCCGGTTCTGGATGACCGACCAGTCCGACACCGGCGCGGTCACCTCGCTGGTCGGCCGCACCGCGGTGATCCTCGACGGCGAGGACGACTTCATCAACATGCTTCGACACGTGCTCACCGTGATGGGAGTGAAGGTGTCGGTCGTACGCCACGACGCCTACCGGCCGGGCAGCCTCGACGGGTTCGACCTGGTGGTGGTGGGTCCCGGCCCCGGCGACCCGCGCGACACCGACCACCCCAAGATCCGCGTGCTGCGCGACGTCGTGCGGGGCCTGCTGGACAGCCCGCAGCGCTTCCTCGCGGTATGCCTGGGGCACCAGGCGCTGTGCGCCGAGCTCGGGCTGCCGCTGCGCTACAAGGACATCGTGTTCCAGGGCACGCAGACCCGGGTCGAGGTGCTCGGCCGTGAGGAGAACGTCGGGTTCTACAACACCTTCGTGGCGCACGCCGGCGACGAGGCGGCGCTGCCCGACGGCGTACGCGTCGACCGCGACCCCGCGACCGGCGACGTGCACGCGATCGTGGGTCCGCACTACCGCGGTATCCAGTTCCACGCCGAGTCGATCCTGACCGAGAACGGCTACGCGGTCATCCGCGACCTGGTCCTGGAGCTCCTCGCGCAGCGTCCGTAGAAGCGTGCCCGATAACGCACGCACCTGCGGACGCAAGGGAACCCGGCCGGACGAGGAAAGACGACGGACCGGACGGCTGCTGCCAGTGTTCGGGGGAACAGCAGCCGCCCGGCCCAACTGCTGCCGGGGGAGGCCGGCCCGTGTGCCTACCGGCCTCCCCTCGACAGCCCGTTCCCACACTGCGGGTGGGCTTCGCCAGCCTGGGGGTCAGCTGGCGCTACTGCCCTGGTCGCTGCCGAGTGTGACCTCGACCGTGTGGCGCGTGCCGTCGCGGAGGAAGGTGACCTGCACCTTGTCACCGGGACGGTACGTGCGCACGATCGCGACCAGGCTGTCGGACGAGGCGATGATGTTGTTGTCGACGCGGGTGATGACGTCGCCTCGCTGCAGGCCCGCCTTGGCAGCCGCGGTTCCGCCCTCGAGCGACCGGACGGCGGCGCCACCGGGCAGACCCTCGCTGTTCTCCGGCGTCCCGACGGTCACGCCCAGCCGGGCGTGCGTGGGGGTCTGGCCGGCCACCAGCTCCTTCGCGATGGGCTTGGCCTCGTCGATCGGGATCGCGAACCCGAGGCCGATCGAGCCGGACTCACCGCCCAGCGTGGTGGTGCTACGGATCGCGCTGTTGATGCCGATCACGTCGCCGTTCATGTCGACGAGCGCACCACCGGAGTTGCCGGGGTTGATGGCCGCGTCGGTCTGGATCGCGGGGAAGATCGTCGACTGCCCGCCGACCGCCGGGTCGCCGGCGGAGACCGGCCGGTTGGTGGCGCTGACGATGCCGCTGGTGACCGTGCTCTCGAGCCCGAACGGCGAGCCCACCGCGACCACGGCCTCGCCGACGTCGATGTTGCCGGAGTTACCCAGCGCGGCCGGACGCAGGCCGGAGACACCCTGAGCCCTGATCACGGCGAGGTCGGTCAGCGGGTCGGTGCCGACGACCGTCGCGGCGGCGGTCGAGCCGTCGTTGAACGACACCGCGAGGCTGCCGCCGCCGTGGGCGAGCGCGACCACGTGGTTGTTGGTCAGGATGAGGCCGTTGGAGCTGAGGATGATGCCCGAGCCCGAGCCCGCGCCCTGGGGGCCGGACACGTCGATCTTGACCACCGACGGCAGCACCTTGGCGGCCACCTGCTCGACCGAGCCCTGCGGGGCCGGCGTGTCCTGCTCGCTGGACGCCGGCGAGCCCTGCAGCGACGACACCACGGTCGTGCTCTCCGGGGACTGCAGCGCGTCGTAGCCCGCGGAGGCGGCGACACCGGCCACCGCGCCGGCCAGCACCGCGGCCACGACCACGGCCGTGCCGCGCTTCCCGCGCGGGGTCTTCTGCCGCGGAGGGGGGTACGGCGGGGGAGCGCCGTGTCCGAAGCCACCGGGCCCGAACCCGCCGTCGCCGGGGGTCATCAGCGGGCCGGACGCGTGTGAGGGCCGCGGCGGAGTGGGCCCGCCGTACGGTCCCGGCGCCGGTCCGCCGGGTGCGCCGTAGCCGTAGGGGCCGTACGGGGAGTAGCCGGGGCCGCCGTACGTCGGCTCGCCGTAGCCCTGCTGCCCGAAGCCGGCCGAGCCGTACCCCGGCTGCCCGTACGGCTGCCCGCCAGGCTGTCCACCGGGCTGACCACCGGGCTGTCCACCGGGCTGCCCGGGAGGCTGGTCCGCAGGCTGGCCGTACGACTGGTCTTGAGCCTGCTCGCCCGACGCGCCGCCCTGGGCGTCCGGAGCGTCCGGGGCGGTGAACCCGCCGCCGGCAGGAGGGTCCGGCGAGGCGCCGGTCGAGGCGTCGCCCTGCGCGTGCGAGCTCTCGTCGGCGATGGGACGGGTCGGTTCTTCCGAGCCGCTGCCCTCGTAGGGGTCCTGCCCGTAGCGGTCGTCGGAGTTGCTCTCGTTCATGTCCCCGATACTGCCCACTCACCCTGAGAGCGAACTGAGAGACGGCTGCAGACTCCCCAAGAGTTGGCGTCTACACACAAGACGCATTTCCGGCGTACGCCGCGTCAGCGGGTCTCCGCGCCGTGGGAGTGTGCCGTCTGCTCGGACGGCCGCTCGGGCGTCTGTGGGGACGTCTGTTCGGACGGCTGCTGGTCGGGCGGGACCTGCGTGCCGGGCGCGGCCGGCAGCGTCATCCGGAAGATCGCGCCGCCCTCGGGCGTGCGGCCGGCGCTGACCGAGCCGCCGTGCCGCTCCGCGGTCTGCTGCACGATCGCCAGCCCGAGGCCCGACCCGGGCAGCTGCCGCGCCTCGGAGGCGCGGTAGAAGCGGTCGAAGATGTGCGGCAGGTCCTCACCGGAGATGCCGGGTCCCTGGTCGGCGACGTCGAGCACGCCGTTGACCAGGCGCACGGTCACCAGCCCGTCTGGCGGGCTCCACTTCACCGCGTTGTCGAGCAGGTTCACCACCGCCCGGTCCAGCGACTGCGGCTCCCCGAACACCGACCACGACTGCGTGTGAACGTCGAACCGCACGCCCCCGGCGCGCGGTCGCACCCGGTCCACGGCGTGGTCGACCACGTCGGCCAGGTCGATCGGCTCGGGCTGCGTGGTCAGGGGCTCGTCGCGGGCCAGCTGGACGAGGTCCTGGATCAGCAGGGTGAGCTCCTCCAGCTGGGCGCGTACGTCGGCGAGCAGCTCCTGCCGGGCCCGTGAGTCCAGCCCACCCTGGCTGTCGGCCTGTGCCAGCAGGTCGATGTTGGTGCGCAGGGAGGTGAGCGGCGTACGCAGCTCGTGTCCGGCGTCGGCGACCAGCTGGCGCTGCCGGTCGCGGGAGGCGCCGAGTGCGGTGAGCATCTCGTTGAACGCGCCCGCCAGTCGGGCGATCTCGTCCGACCCCATGACCTCGATCGGCTTGAGCTCGTCGGTGCGCGCGACCTCCTCGGCCGCCGACGTCAGCCGGCGCACCGGTCGCAGGCCAGAACGCGCGACCGCCATCCCGAACGCCGCGGCGACCATCACGCCGAGCGCACCGACGATCAGCATCACGAAGCCGAGCTTGCCCAGGGTTTCCTGCGTCGCTTCCAGCGACTGCGCCAGCGCCAGCGCGCTACCGGGCCCGCTGGGCACGGTCACCACCCGGTAGTCGACGCCGTTGGAGCTGCGGATCGTGCGGATGGCGTAGCTCTCCTGACCGCGCGCGACCTCCAGCTCGGGATCGCCGAGCGTGATGTCGCCGGCACCGCGCTGAGGGGTGAAGTAGACAAAGCCGTTGGCCTGCACGGTGGCGAAGCGCACGTCGGCGGCACCCAGCATGGCCGAGGGAATCTGTCGGACGATCGCCTCCGGCACCACGCCGGCCTCGGCCGCGGCGGTCGCGCGGTTCAGCAGCGACGCGTCCAGCGACGAGTACAGCTGCTGTCGAACGGCCACGAACGCCGCCAGGCTGGCCACCGCGACCGCCACCCCGACCGCGACAGCCGTCAGCGCCGAAACCCGGTTGGCCAGCGACAGCTTGCTCACGGTGCGTTCTCCCGGAGCACGTAGCCGACCCCGCGCACCGTGTGCAGCAGCCGCGGCTCGGACTCGGACTCGGTCTTGCGACGCAGGTAGCCGATGTAGACCTCGAGCGAGTTCGCGGTCGTGGGGAAGTCGAAGCCCCAGACCTCCTGCAGGATGAACGACCGGTCGAGCACCCGTCGTGGCCGCCGCATGAACAGCTCGAGCAGCGCGAACTCCGTGCGTGTCAGGGAGATGCGCCGGTCGCCGCGACTCACCTCGCGCGTCTCGGGGTCGAGGGACAGGTTCGCGAAACGGAGCTGCTCGGTGGGTGTGTCGCCGCCGGCCGACGGGTGCCGGCGCAGCAGCGCGCGCAGCCGGGCGAGCAGCTCCTCCAGCGCGAACGGCTTGGTGAGGTAGTCGTCGGCGCCGGCGTCGAGGCCGTCCACCCGGTCCGCGACCGCGTCGCGGGCGGTGAGCACCAGGATCGGCAGGTCGTTGCCGGCCTGCCGGAGGGCCCGGGTGGTGTCGAGCCCGTCCAGCCGCGGCATCATCACGTCGATGACCAGCGCGTCGGGCTGGCTCGCGCCGATGTGGGCCAGCGCCTCGGCACCGTCGCCGGCAAGGTCGACCGAGTAGCCGTTGAACGACAGCGAACGGCGCAGCGACTCCCGGACGGCGGGGTCGTCGTCGGCGACGAGGATGCGCATGTCACCAGCCTGCCACCGCATACTGAGACGAGCCTGAGGGCGGCGGACCGCCCCGGCTCCGGGCCGGGCCCTCGTCAGACGCCGTACTTCTCCAGCACCCGCAGCCACACCTCGCTGATGGTGGGGAACGGCGGCACCGCGTGCCACAGCCGATCCAGCGGGATCTCACCGGCGATTGCCACCGTGGCCGAGTGCAGGAGCTCGGCGACGTCCTGGCCGACGAACGTGGCGCCGACGACCACCCGGCGCTCAATGTCGATCACCACGTGCGCCGTGCCGCTGTAGCCGTCTGCCTGCAGCGACGCGCCCGCCACTCCCGACAGGGGGACCTCGACCGACCGGACCGGCAGCCCGCTGCGCTCCGCGGTCTCCTTCGTCATGCCGGCCATGCACACCTCGGGGTCGGTGAAGATCACCTGCGTGGTCACGGTGTGGTCGGCCCAGGCCGCCATGCCGGGACGGTCGTCGGGGGAGCCGTTGGCGCGGGCCGCGATCACGTCGCCGGCGGCCCTGGCCTGGTACTTGCCCATGTGCGTGAGCAGGTTGCGGCCGTTCACGTCCCCGACGGCGTACAGCCAGCCGTCCTCGACCTCCGGCACCCGCAGGCTGTCGTCGACGTGCACGAAGTCGCCGGGCTCGAGCCCGACCGAGTCGAGGCCGAGGTCAGCGGTGTTGGGCCGCCGTCCGAGAGCGACCAGCACCTCGTCCGCGGTCACCGTGCTGCCGTCGGAAAGCGTCGCGGTGACGACACCGTCGCTGCGGTGTACGGACGTCACCTGCTTATGGGTGCGTACGTCGACGCCGGCCTCCTGCAGGCCGTCGGCGACCAGCTCGGCCGCGAACTCCTCGAGCCGGCCGAGCAGCCGCGGCGCGCGTTCGACCAGCGTCACCGCGGACCCGAGGCCGGAGTAGGCGTGCGCGAACTCGCACGCGACGACGCCGCCGCCGAGCACCAGCAGACGTGCGGGCACCTGGTCGGCGCTGGCCGCCTCCTGGTTGGTCCACGGGCGGGCCTGCGCCAGACCCTCGATCGGCGGGATGGCCGGACTGCTGCCCACGGCCAGCACGACCGCGTGGTTGGCCACCAGCTCGGTCGTGCCGTCGGCGGTCTCGACCACCACCCGGCGTGGCCCGTCGAGGCGGCCGTGACCGCGGACCAGGTCGATGCCCTCGCTCTTGAGCCACTCCACCTGACCGCTGTCGTCACCGCGACCGGTGAAGGAGTCGCGTCGCGCCAGCACGCCGCGCGGGTCGACGGAGGCGGGGGAGACGCCGTGCACGCGTCCGGACGCGGCCGCGGCGTGTACCGGCCGCAGGATCGCCTTGGTCGGGATACAGGCGTAGTAGCTGCACTCACCGCCGACGAGCCTGGACTCGACGATGCACACGCTCAGGCCGCCGCGTCGTGCGCGGCCGGCGACGTTCTCCCCGACCGGTCCTGCACCGACCACCACCAGGTCGTAGGTCCGAGCTCCCTCCGAACTGCTCATGACAGTCACACTACGCACAACTGGCGCGGCCGCGAGTGCGCGCCGCCGACTCCGCTGACCAGCCGGGCCCAGTCATTCCCTCGTCAGTCGTGCGCCTCGGTGCCGTCGAGCAGCGACCGTGCGGCCTCGGCGGCCCGGGCGCCGTAGCCACCGCCGAACAGCACCGCGTGCACCAGCAGGGGGTGCAGCTGGTGCAGCGGCACCCGCTGCTTCCAGCCCTCGGCCAGTGGGGTGGCCTCGTCGTAGGCGTCGAGGATGCGCGCGAGGTGCGGCGAGCCGAACAGCGACAGCATCGCCAGGTCGGTCTCGCGGTGCCCGCCGTGTGCGGCCGGGTCGATCAGCCAGGCCTGCTGGTCCGAGCCCCACAGCACGTTGCCCGACCACAGGTCGCCGTGCACCCGGGCCGGTGGCTCCGCCGGGCCGGCGAACTCGTCGATGCGACGCATCAGCGTCTCGATGGTCTCGGCGTCGGCGGCACTGAGCGAGTCGCGGTCGCGTGCGGCCTTGAGGTACGGCAGCACCCGCCGGGTCGCGTAGAACTCGCCCCAGCCGTCGGCCGGACGGTTCGGCAGCGGCAGGGTGCCGATGAAGCCGTCCTCGGCGGCGCCGAACGTCTCCGCACCCGCGGCGTGCGTGGCCGCGAGTCCGCGTCCGAAAGCCTCGGCGGCCTCCGCCGAGGGGTGCCCGGGCTCGACCCACTCCATGATCAGGCAGTCCTCGGCGCTGGCGAGCATCTCCGGTACGGCGGCACCGCCCGCATCACCGAGCCAGGTCAGCCCGCGTGCCTCGGCCGCGAAGAACGTGTCCGGCGCGTGCGCCTTGGTCTTGATCAGCGCCGAGCGGCCGTCGGAGAGGCGGAGCCGCGTCGCGGTGCAGATGTCGCCGCCGGCGACCGGGGTGGTGGCGACCACCGCCGTACCGAGCAGGGCCTCGGCGCGGCTCGCGATGGTGCCCATCCGTGCCATGCGGTTGACCGTACCTTCAGGACAGATGCTCGACCAGGGCGTCGGCCAGGTGTGCGGAGGTGCGCTCGACGATGCGCAGCACATAGGAGAAGCCGTCGTCACCGCCGTAGTAGGGGTCGGGTACCTCCAGGTCGGCGTAGTCGGCCTTCGGGTCGAACTCGCGGAACATCCGCACCCGCTCCTCGGCGGTCTCCTCGTCGGGTGCGAGCGCGGCGATGTCGCGGTAGTTGCACTGGTCCATGGCCAGGATCAGGTCGTGCTCGGCGAACCACCGCTCGGTGAACTGCCTCGCCCGGTGCTCCGAGCCGTCGTAGCCGGCCGCGGCCAGCGCGGCGGCGGCCCGCCGGTCCATGGGGTGGCCCAGGTGCCAGTCACCGGTGCCGGAGGACTCGACCTCGACGCGCCCGGTCATCCCGGCGCGGTCGAGGGCTCGGCGCAGCACGACGTCGGCGATCGGCGATCGGCAGATGTTGCCCAGGCACACGACCGCGACGCGGTACGGGCCGTCGGGGCTTCGAGCCGGGGGCAGGTGCGCTGCCTTGGTCATGGTCAGCCCTTCGGTTCCGGGAGTACCAGGCCGATGGCGGCGCTGGCGAGCGAGATCACGAGTCCGCCGAACACGGCGGTCCAGAAGCCGGCCACGTGGAACGGCACGTCGATCTGGCCGGCGATCCACGAGGTGAGCATCAGCATCAGCGCGTTGACGACGACGAAGAACAGCCCCAGCGTCAGGATGTAGAACGGGATCGACAGGAACGCGACGATCGGCCGCACGAACGCGTTGACGACGCCGAAGATGGCCGCGACGACCAGCAGGGTGACGAGCTCGTCCTCGCGGGTGGCACCGCCGATCGAGATGCCGTCGAACAGCCACGCCGCGACCGCGAGTGCGCCGGCGGCGGTCAGCACCGTCAGCAGCAACCTCATGGGCTCGATCCTAGCCAGGACTGGTGCGGTGTCAGTGCGCGCGAATCGCGTCGACCAGTGACTGTTCGGCGCCTTCGAGGTGGTGCTCGAGCTCGCGTACGGCACCGGGGACGTCGCCGTTCTCCAGCAGGTCCACCAGCTCGCGGTGGGCGGCGACCTGCTCGCGGGTGTTGCGGCGGATGCGGTCGACGTGCGCCAGCGCCAGCCGGATCTCGGCGTTGAGCGAGTCGGCGGTGGCCAGCAGCCGCTCGCTGCCGGTGAGGCCGACCAGCGCCCGGTGCACCTCCAGGTGCGCGGCCGTGGCCTCGGCCGGGCTCGCGCCGGAGCGGGCGGTCCGGCCGAACTCCTCGAGTGCGCGGCGTACGGCGTCCTTCTGCTGCCGGGTCGCCTTCCTCCAGCTGCGCACGCCCGCGACCTCGAGGGCGGCGCGGGCACGCAGCACGTCGCGTACGTCCGCGCGGCTGAGCGTGGTGACCGCGACGCCGCGGTTGGGCACCCGGGTCGCCAGGCCCTCGGCCACGAGGACCGACAGCGCCTCGCGGAGGGTGCTGCGGGAGACGCCGATCTGCTCGGCCAGCGCCATCTCGCGCAGCGGCGTCCCTGGGGCGAGCTCGCCCTCGAACAGGGCACGGCGCAGCTCCTCGGTGACCCGCTCGACGGTGGACACGTGCTCCACGTGCAGCGTCTCGTACACCTGCAGAACGCCTCCTTTCCGCTGGGCCGCGCTCAGCGCCTGCCTCGCCCTGTTCCTTCTCAGGAGTTCTTTCCCGACGGGTTTCCGTGCTCACCGAGTCTGCCGTATCCTCGGGATGTCAGATTGTCGGACAATCTGGCAGACCCGGTCTGCCAGGGGCTGGGAGATCCGTCCGATCCGAGGAGAGGAGGCCGTGAATGGGCCAGCACCTTGCCGGGACCCTGCAGTGGGGTCGCCACTACCTGCTCGTGCGACCGGACCACTTCCGGGTCGAGTACCGCATCAACCCGTTCATGGACCTCGCCGACCAGCCCGACCCCGTGCTGGCGCGGCGGCAGTGGGACGGGCTGGTGCGCGCGCTGCGTGCGGCCGGTGCCGAGGTCGACGTGCTCGAGCAGCGTCCCGACGCGCCCGACATGGTCTACGCGATGAACCTCGGCCTCGCGGTCGACGTGCCGCACCCCTCCAACGGCGGAGTCGGCAGGCGCACGGTGCTGTCGCACATGCGCTACGTCGAGAGGCGGATGGAGACCCAGAGCGCGCACCGGTGGTTCGACGAGGCGGGGTTCGCCACGTCGTACGTCGGGCGCGACGGGGTCGGCGCGCACTTCGAGGCCGGTGACGCGTTCCCGTTCCGCGACGCGCTGGTGGTGGGTTACGGCCCGCGCACCGACGAGCTGGGCCTGAAGCACCTCGCGACCGACCTCGGCGTACGTGTGCGCGGCCTGCGGATCACCCACCCCGGGATGTACCACCTCGACCTCGCGTTCTGCCCAATCGACGAGCACCGCGCGATCGTCTGCCCGGACGCGTTCGACGAGGCGTCGGCGCGCGCGGTGATGGACCTGGTGCCCGAGCCGCTGGTGCTCACCGAGCAGGAGGCGCTGCAGACGTTCGCGGCCAACTCCGTGGTCGTCGGCCGCACCGTGGTGATGCCCGCCTGTCCCGACCGGGTGCGCGAGCGGCTGGAGGAGTGGGGGTTCGAGGTCGTGCTCGTCGACGTCGGCGAGTTCCACAAGGGCGGTGGCTCGGTGCGCTGCCTGACCAACCCGCTGGACATCCGGGTCGGCCGGGACCTGCCGGTGCTCCCGGGCGGGGAGATCGTGCTGCCGCGCTGACGGGTGCGGCGCGGCCCAGGCAGTCGCGTGTCGGCTGTGGATACATCCGTCGCCGTGGCGATGACACACGAATCGGTGGAAACGGCGCATCACTGAGTCGGGCCCAGGGTCGTGTGTCACGTAGGGACGCATTCGCCGGTGCGACGATGACACACGACCAGCGGGGTCGGCGGTGGCCTCAGCGCAGGGCGTCGCGGACGTGCGGCCAGGCCGCCGACAGCGGGTCGATGACGGCGAAGTGGTCCGCGCCGGGAACCTCGACGTAGCGCACGCCGGTAAGGCTGCGCGACATGTCGACGGGCACCTGCACGTCCTGGTCGCCGTGGACCACGGTGACCTCGGTCCGGGTGGTCTCGGTGCCGTCGGCGGGCAGCCGCAGGACGGGGTTGGCCGCGTCGTACTCCTCCGGCAGCTCGTCGGGGGCGCCGCCCATCAGCTCCGCGACGGCGCCATCGCCGAGGCCGCGCGCGTGCGCCTCGTGCAGGTCGGCGACCGGGGCGAGCGCGACGGCCTGGCGCACGCGCGGCGCCGGGTCGGGACGCAGCGCGTGCCACATCGCCAGGTGACCGCCGGCCGAGTGCCCGGCCAGCGTCACGTCGGACAGGTCCAGCCGGCCCGGCGCCACCTCGTCGACCCGGGGAACGTGCGCGAGCGCCGCGCCGACGTCCTCGACCGTGGTCGGCCATCCGCCGTCGCCGCCGGTGCGCCGGTACTCCGGCGTGACCACGGCCCACCCGTCGGCGGCGAGCGCCTGCGCGAGCGGCCGCGTGTGGGTCCGGTCGAACCGCTGCCGCCAGAACCCGCCGTGCACGAACACCACCACCGGCGCAGCGTCGGTGCGTCCAGGAGGCAGGTGCACGTCGAGGAGGTGTTCGGGGTGGTCGCCGTACCTGACCACCAGGTCGGGGCCGGCCGCCGGCCGTGTCATCACCTCGCGCGGGTCCATCGGGACACCGTAGCGACGCCGTCCAGGGCGCCCCGTGCTCCGGCGATAGAGTCCGCCCCATGACCACCTGGGAGTACGCAACCGTTCCGCTGCTGATTCACGCGACGAAGGACATCCTCGACAACTGGGGCCAGGACGGCTGGGAGCTCGTGCAGGTCGTTCCCGGCCCCAACCCCGAGAACGTCGTCGCCTACCTCAAGCGGGAGAAGTCCTGATGTCGAGCCCGGAGCACCGCCTCGCCGACCTCGGCCTGTCGATCCCGGAGGTGGCCAAGCCTGTGGCCGCCTACGTGCCCGCGGTCCGTACCGGCAACCACGTCTACACCGCCGGACAGCTGCCGCTGCGCGAGGGCCAGCTGCTGCACACCGGCAAGGTCGGTGGCGGCGTCAGCGACGAGGAGGGCTACGCGTGCGCGCGGCAGTGCCTGCTCAACGCGCTGGCCGCCGTCAAGGCCGAGGTCGGGGAGCTGTCCGCGGTCACCCGGGTCGTGAAGGTGACGGTTTTCGTCGCTTCGACGCCACACTTCACCGGCCAGCCGCAGGTGGCCAACGGCGCGTCGGAGCTGCTCGGCGAGGTGTTCGCCGACGCCGGCCAGCACGCTCGCTCCGCCGTCGGGGTGCCCGTGCTGCCGCTCGACGCCCCGGTGGAGGTCGAGCTGCTGGTCGAGATCTCCTGACCACATCGACCTGAACAGGTGGATCTGACCCGATGGATCTGACCCGGCGCCTGCCGAAGAAACTGCTCGAGCAGGCGAAGGCGTTCGCCGACGGCGAGCTTGAGCCGGCCGTGCCCCGCGACGCCGCGACCGTTGTGCTGCTGCGTGCCGCCTCCGAGGGGTCCTCCGGCGTCGAGGTCTACCTGCTGCGCCGGCATCTGGGGATGGACTTCGCCGGCGGCATGTACGTGTTCCCCGGTGGCGGCGTCGACGCCCGCGACGAGGACGACAGCATCGGCTGGGTGGGCCCGTCGCCGAAGGAGTGGGCGGAGCGGCTGTCGTGCCGTGAGGCGCTCGCCCGCGCGCTGGTGTGCGCCGCCGTGCGGGAGACCTTCGAGGAGTCCGGCGTGCTGCTCGCCGGGCCGACGCCCGACACCGTCGTCGACGACACGACCGGCGAGGACTGGGAACGCGACCGGCGCGCGCTGGTGGATCGCGATCTGAGCTTCGCCGAGTTCCTGCACCGGCGCGACCTGGTGCTGCGCGCCGACCTGCTGGCCGCCTGGACGCACTGGATCACGCCGGTGTTCGAGCCCAAGCGTTTCGACACGCGATTCTTCGTGGCCGCGCTGCCCGCCGGGCAGTTGACGCGCGACGTGTCCACCGAGTCCGACCGGGTCGGCTGGATGCGGCCGCAGGAGGCGATCGCGTCGGTCGACGAGCGCCGCATGCAGATGCTGCCGCCGACCTACGTCACCGTCATGGACATGGCCGCGGTGACCAGCCCGGAAGCGGCGCTGGAGGCCGCGGCCGGACGCGAGATCCGGCCGATGCAGCCGACCGTACGGTTCGACGACGACGGCGCCGTGCTGAGCGTGGAGTGACCTCGATGGGCGACTGGCAGGGCGGAACGTTCGGCGAGCGCGCCAGGTGCGTGCTCGCCCCGAACGCGAACATGATGACGCTCGACGGCACCAACACCTGGGTGCTGCGCGAGCCCGGCGCTACCCGCAGCGTCGTGGTCGACCCGGGCCCACTTCACGACGGTCATCTCGGCGCGGTGCTCGAGCAGGCCGGGCCGGTCGGGGTCGTGCTGCTGACCCACGGGCACCTCGACCACTCCGAGGGGGCGACGCAGTTCGCCGAGCGGGCCGGCTGCGGCGTGCGCGCGCTCGACCCGGCGCACCGCCTGGGCTCGGAAGGCCTCGGTGACGGCGACGTGGTCGAGGTGGACGGGCTCGAGGTCAGGGTCGTGGGCACGCCGGGACACTCGTCGGACTCGCTGTCGTTCGTGCTGCCGGCCGAGGACGCCGTGCTGACCGGGGACACGGTTCTCGGTCGCGGGACGACCGTGGTGGCCCACCCCGACGGCCGCCTCGGCGCCTACCTCGACTCGCTGCGGCTGCTGCACCGGCTGGCGCAGGAACGCGAGATCGCCAGGGTCTGGCCCGGACACGGCCCCGTGATCGACGACGCGCTGGCCGTGCTCGACTTCTACCTCGAGCACCGCAAGGAGCGGCTGGAGCAGGTGCGCTCGGCGCTGCAGACCGGTGCGCAGACGCCGCGCGAGGTGGTGGAGACGGTGTACGCCGACGTGGACCCGGTGCTCTGGCCCGCCGCCGAGCTGTCCGTACGCGCCCAGCTCGACTACCTGCGCACCCAGGAGTCCTGACTCACCCGGAATCTTTGCCCGTCACCAAGTCGTCAACCCTGGGAGTGAGGCGTCAATCTGTCGACGCGTGTAGTGGTCGATGTTTTGACGCGTCACCGGCAGGTTTACAGACCTGGCGTCAGCGGGCGCGGCGGCGCAGGCGCTCGACGTCGAGCAGCACCACCGACCGCGGCTCCAGCCGCAGCCAGCCGCGCTGGGCGAAGTCGGCCAGCGCCTTGTTCACGGTCTCGCGCGAGGCGCCGACCAGCTGGGCCAGCTCCTCCTGCGTGAGGTCGTGCACGACGTGGATGCCCTCCTCGGACTGCACGCCGAAGCGGCGGGACAGGTCCAGCAGGGCCCGCGCCACGCGGCCGGGGACGTCGGAGAAGACCAGGTCGGACATGGCGTCGTTGGTCTTGCGCAGCCGGCGGGCGACGGCGCGCAGCAGGGCGCCGGCCACCTCGGGGCGGGCGCTCAGCCAGGGCTGGAGGTCGCCGTGGCCGAGACCGAGCATCTTGACCTCGGTCAGCGCGGTGGCCGTGGCGGTCCGCGGGCCCGGGTCGAAGAGCGATAGCTCGCCGATCAGCTCGCTGGGGCCGACGACGGCGAGCATGTTCTCGCGGCC
>CBFGZI010000014.1:0-45760 GCA_965653225.1 uncultured Propionibacteriales bacterium
TGGCATGGAATCTGACCGGTAGCTACGTGGAGACGTGCTCGTGTGAGCTGATGTGTCCGTGCAATCTCTCGTTCGACCACGGCGCCACCTATGACTTCTGCCGCGTGACCCTGGTGTTCAACATCCGCGAGGGTCGGGTGGAGGACGTGGATATCGCCGGCCGCCGAGTCGCGCTGGTCGCGCACACCCCCAAGGTGATGACCGACGGGAACTGGCGGCTCGGGGTGTACGTCGACGACCAGGCGAGCGAGGAGCAGTTCGACAGGCTCGTTCAGGTGTTCAGCGGGCAGCTGGGCGGGCCGATGGGGGCGCTCGCGCCTCTGGTCGGGGAGGTCGTCGGCGTGGAACGGGCGGCCATCGAGGTCGCCGATGACGGGCTGAGCCACAGCGTTCGCGTCGGAGACACGATTGACTTCGAGATCGAGGACATCGTGCCCTTCGGTGTGGAGACCGGTGAGCCGGTGCGCTTCAACGGCATGTTCCACCCGGTCGGGTCCGATCTCACGATGGCTGAGGCCAAGCGCTCGCGCATCAACGCGTTCGGTATCTCCTACGAGGGCAAGACGGGTCTGTCCAAGTCCGAGTTCTCCTGGGCCGTGTGACCTTGCCGGCGACAGGCTCGGACACGGCCGCCCTCACCGGTCTCACCCCTGCGTTCGCCGCGGTCCGTGCCCGGTTCGGGCTGGTGGTCGCCCTGTTCGCGCTCGCCGCGTTGGGCTGGGTGTGGAGCGCTTTCCAGATGCGCGGTATGGATGACGGTGCATGGTCGAGCCTCGGCAGCCTTGGCTGGTTCCTCGGCGTCTGGGTGGTGATGATGGCAGCGATGATGCTGCCGTCCGTGGCGCCGACGGTTGCGTTGTACGCACGCGCCACCAAGGCAAGCTCCCCACTGGCACCCTCGCTCTTCGTCGGCGGCTACCTGCTCACGTGGACCGTTGCGGGCCTTGTCGCCTACGTCGTCGGCGTTCTCGCCTCCATGCTCGGGGACGTGCTCGCGTGGGACCACCTGGGCCGGCCCGTCGCCGCTGCCACCCTGGTCGCTGCCGCCGGCTACGAGCTCACCCCGCTGAAGAACATCTGCCTGGGCAAGTGCCGTAGCCCCCTCGGCGCGCTGTTGGGCTCGTGGCGAGGTGGTCGCACGGGCGCCGTGCAGATGGGTGCTCGCAACGGTGCGTGGTGCGTCGGCTGCTGCTGGGCCCTGATGGCCTCGCTGTTCGCCCTCGGTGTGATGAGCGTGTCATGGATGGCGCTCGTGGCCGGGATCATCGCGATGGAGAAGACCCTGCCCTGGCGGCGCGGCCTCACCTATGGCACGGCAGCGCTGCTGTTCGCCCTCGGCATCGTCCTGCTGGTCGCGCCACACGTGCTACCGGCCTTCACCATCCCTTCCGGCGACACCATGATGGGCTGACCTCCCGGCGGCGTCGGGTGCATGCGTACGGAGGTGCTCATTCGACACCCGGGGCAACCGGCCGGGAGTAACGTCGGTTCGAGAGTTGCACGAGAACCGGCGACTGCTGTCGCAGGCTCGGCATGCGCGGCCCGGCGGTGGCCCACGGGCTTCTGGCGTTCCGCGGGGGAGGGGATGCCACATGGCCATGTGCACCAGCACCCAGTACGCGAAGCGCGGCCCGGGCGGTCCGCGCCGGGCGGCGGGGGTGACGTGCATTCTCACAGTCGTCGCGTTGGCGGCAGCGTGCTCGGGCCCGAGCGAGCCGGGGGCACCTCCGGCGACCGCACCGGTGGCGCAGGCGTCGGCGACCGGGCGGCACGAGCTCACGCCCGTGCTGGCCGCGGTGCTCGATCGTCCGATTCCGTTCGAGGGCTCCGACGGTCGTACCCACCTGGTGTACGAGCTCGAGCTCACCAACTTCACGCCGAGTGACCTCACCATCGACCGCGTCGACGTGCTCGACGCCGCCAGCGGTGAGCCGGTGCAGACTCTCGGCGCACGCGCGGTAGGCAACCGGCTCCAGACCGCCGGCGTGCGGGAGAGCTCAGCAGCACTGCGGGCCGGGCAGATGGCGACCCTGTTCGTGCACGCGACGTTCGCACCGGGGGAGGCGGTCCCGGAGCACCTGACCCACGAGGTGTCCGCCACCGTTGAGGGTCCGACGGGAGCGACGTCGGTGAAGGAGCTGGTGGGTCAGACCTCGGTGGACAAGCGCACGCTTCCGGTGCTCCGCCCGCCGCTGTCCGGTCGGCGCTTCATCGCCGCCGACGCGTGTTGCGACGCTACCCGCCACACCCGCGCGATCCTTCCCATCGACGGCAAGCTGTTCGTGTCCCAGCGCTATGCGGTGGACTACGAGCAGCTCGATGCCAACGACCGGGTCTACGTCGGCGACCGCTTCGACCCGAGCAGCTACACGATCTATGGCGACAAGGCGCTCGCGGTGGCCGAGGGCACTGTGGTGGCGGCCATCGACGACCTGAAGGAGCAGACTCCGGGGAAGCTCCCCGACGACATCCCCATCGAGGAGGCCGACGGAAACTCGGTGGTGATCGACCTCGGCAACGGCTTCTTCGCCAACTACGCGCACTTCCAGCCCGGCAGCGTGCGCGTACAGGTCGGCGACCGGGTGCAGCCCGGCGACGTGTTGGGCCTGGTCGGCAACTCGGGCAACTCCTTGGCGCCGCACCTGCACTTCCACGTCATGGACGGCCCCTCGCCGCTGGCCGCCCAAGGGCTGCCATACCTCATCGACTCCTTCACGGTGACCGGTCGCGGCAAGAGCACCGCGGCGTTCGACAAGGCCGAGGCAGACGGTACGCCGCTGCCGATCGTGCACAGCCGAGACGGCGCCGAGCACACCGACCAGCTCGTGCTGGACCAGCGCATCGTCACCTTCGCCGTGCGGTAGCGCGCAGCGTCGAACCGTTCCTCGCTTGGAGCATGGCTGAGAGCGGCCGCCCGGTCGGTCGCAGGCTCTAGCCAGGAGTCGCGCAGCAGGTCATGGACACGTCCGAGGCGCGGACGCGCGAGCGTGGGACCCAGGCGGTGGCGTCGGCGCCCCCGCTGTGTCGATCGATGATGAGCACGACATAGCTGTCCTGCCTGGTTCTGCGCACGCCGAGCGCCACGGCCTGGCGCCATTCGTGTTCCTTGCGGTAGCACACGATCACCGGCGGGTCGAAATAGCGAGTGGTCACGGTTTGCCCAACCCCCTTGGTTCCTTGCGACTGCCCGCCACGAAGCGCCAGCGACCTGCTCGGCCGGGGCTGCCGGCTGAAACTTCAACTTCAGCCCCAGCATGCTCGCCACCCGCAATAGCGAGATCGGACCAGGGGGCGGCGAGGAAAGGCGCTCACTATCGCCGCCGTCAACGACACGTTTCGGCTACGCGCAGTCTCGGCACCATCCCGGGGTTCACCAGGTCTTTGAACGTCAGTACGACGATAAGGGCACCGTTTACTGACGCGGGCCGGACCGCCGCCCCGACCGTATGGCGGTGAAAACCGAGCGCCCCGCCGTCGTATGGTCCGGGCCGCACTCCTGGGCCCCCCGACGGCGGGGTCGCCGGGCCCCACTCGCCATGCACTCGTGGGGCTCATCTGGCCGCGCTGGAAGGCCAGATATGAACCCTGATACCCCGCGGCTGTTGCAACATCCACAGACTTTGGTCCCGAGACGTCTCGGACCAGCCCCGGGACCACGCGGCGTAAACAGCCGGACGAAGTCCCCGGGTCCGACAGGTCGGACATGGGCCGCAGTTGAATCATGAACTTTCGGACAGCGCTGTTCACGCCGGTTTCACGGTTCGCGCTGACCGTGCGAGAGTGCCCAAACACCTGTCGCGCCGATCCGTGTTGTCAGGCGCAGTCGTCTCGTCCATGAACCTGTTGCTGATGCCGCTGTCGGCCACCGCCGCCAACGCGGCGGGTAGCAGCAGTACGTTGATCCAGCCGCAGCGCTCGGGCATGTCCCGGCAGGCTGCCGTGCTGCTTGCACCGAGGACCGCCACTCCGGTGACCCCGCAGGTTCAGCAGTTCCGAATCGCCGCACCCACGCCCGGGAGCAACGTCACGCTGAGCGCACCCCAGCGCTGCAGCGGCTTCGCCCTGGTGGGCGCCACCTGGGCCGGCGCCCTGCCGACCGGGCTGGGCATCGCCGTTCGCACCCAAAGCGGCGGCGTCTGGTCGTCGTGGACGGACCTGACCCTCGACGCCGCCGACCACGGGCCCAACCCGGGCTCGGCCGAGGCCAGGAGCGCCCGCCCCGCATCGCACCCCCTCGTCGTCGGCAACGTCGACCAGGTCCAGATGCGCGCCACCAGCCCCACCGGACAGCTCCCGCGCGGGCTCCGGCTCGCCGTGGTGGACCCCGGAACCAGTCCCGCCGACGCCCACCCCGTTGTCCAGCAGGGCTTCGCCGCCCCGGCGACCGCGTCCGTGATCGGGCGGGCGCACCGGCCGAAGATCCGCAGCCGCGCCGCGTGGGGGGCCAACGAAGCCCTGCGCACCCGGCTGCCGACGTTTGGCATCGTGCGCGCCGGTTTCGTGCACCACACGGTCAACGTCAACGACTACACACGTGCCGACGTGCCTGCAATCATCCGCGGCATCTACGCCTTCCACACCCAGGTCAACGGCTGGAGCGACATCGGCTACAACTTCCTCGTCGACCGGTTCGGCCGGATCTGGGAGGGACGCTTCGGCGGCGTGGCGCGCAACGTGATCGGCGCACACACGCTCGGCTACAACGACGTCGCGTTCGCGATGTCGGCGATCGGCAACTTCCAGATCGCACAGCCCTCACCGGAGATCGTGCACGCGTACGGCCGGCTGATGGCCTGGAAGCTGGGCATAAACAACGTGCACGCGGGCTCGCAGCACGCGGTGCTGCACGGCAAGGTGTTCCGGGCGATCAGCGGACACCGCGATGCCGAAGCGACGCTGTGCCCAGGTGTCTTCCTGTACGACAAGATCCCGAACATCCGGAGGATCGCCGTCAGGAGACAGCTAGGCCAGCCCGCACCCGCTCCCACGCCGAGCACTCCGCCGAGCACTCCGCCGAAAACACCGTCGAGCACACCGCCGAAGCCGGCTCACAAGCCCGCGCACAAACCGGCGCACAAGAAGCCCGTGCACAAGAAGCCCGTGCGCAAGCCGCTGCACAAGCACCGCGGGCGCGGATAAGGCTCGGGCGCGCGGCGACCGCGGCGCAGAAGGGCAGCGGGCCGGCTACGGCGGCAAGCCCTTACCGCCGGTCGTTCATCTGCGGCCGCGGTAACGCCATCGCGTCGGCAGGTACGGCTTGAGGCTCTGCCAGATGGACTGGCGGTTCGGGCTCGCGCGCTGCTGCAGGCTGTCCTCGAGCCAGGCCATGAAGAGTGGCAGGCAGAAGAGGAGCGCGATGACGCCGCCGATGAGCTCCAGCGACTGGTCGAGGTCTTGCGTCACGACGGACTTCTCCTCATGTGTGCGACCGGCGACAGTGTCGCACACATGGCTTGCCAGACCGTGACAAGCGGCGTGGGGCGAAGTGCGACCGCCGCTGGCACGTCGCGCGAGGACCCAGGAAATCACGGTCATCGCCGAAGGCAACACCTCTAAGCAGATCGTCGAGCCGCTGAATATCGGCATCAAGACGCAGTTGTGAGTGACGCCGTGCAGAGCATGGCTCGCAGGTGTGCGCGGCATGCGAATGCCCGCAAAACCGCGTCGAGCGGCCGGCTCTATGCCGATAAGGTCGGGTGCCATGACCGCGGACCACTATGTGAGGTACCCGCACGTGCGCGGCGGGCTGGTGACCTTCGTCGCCGAGGACGATGTGTGGCTGGGCAGCACCGACGGCGGCCGGGCCTACCGCGTAAGCAGCGACCACGTGCCGGCGGCGACCCCTCGGCTCTCGCCGAACGGGTCGATGGTGGCCTGGACGGCCCGACGCGGTACGGCCAGCGAGGTTTATGTCGCTCCGACCGAGGGCGGGGTGTCCAGGCAGCTGACGTTCTGGGGCAAGCCCGGTACGCAGGTCTCGGGGTGGGTCTCCGACGACGAGGTGCTCGTGCTGAGCGCGACGGGCGAGGGCGACCGCGCCCGGATGTACGCGCACGCGGTCGCGGTCGACGGCGGTCCGAGCCGCCGGCTTCCGTACGGGTGGGCAGGTGACCTGGCGTTCGGCCCCACCGGCGGTGTCCTGCTTTCGACGTACTTCTGGACAGAGCCGGCTCGTTGGAAGCGCTACCGTGGTGGTACCGCGTCACAGCTGTGGCTCGACCTCGACGGCGGCGGCAGCTTCGAGCGGATCTTCGCCGACCTGCCGTCGATCCTGGCCTCTCCGGTGTGGGTGACGGCCCCGGACGGGACGCAGCGCATCGGGTTCTGCTCCGACCACCAGGGTCGTGGACAGCTCTACAGCGCGGTGGTGGACAACGGCGTCCCGTCCACCGAAGACCTGACTCGTCATACCGACGGCGACTTCTACGCGCGACACGCGAGCAGCGACGGACGCCAGGTGGTCTACTGCGCCGGCGGCGACATGTATCTGCTCGACTCCCTCGACACCGGCACGGAGCCGCGTCGGCTGGCCGTGCGTCTGGGCAGCAGCCGTCCTCTGCTACAGCCCCGGCGTGTCAAAGTGACGAAGAACCTGGAGACCATCAGCACCGACCGCTCCGGCAGGGCGTCGGCGATCGAGTCGCGCGGCACGATCAGCTGGGTCAGTCATCGTGACGGGCCGGTGCGAGCCCTCGCCGCCGGTTCCGACGTCCGGCGGCGCCTGCCCGTGGTCCTCGCCGACCGGCGCGTGGGCTGGGTGACCGACGAAAACGGCGACGACGCCGTGGAGGTCCTCGACCTCGACAAGCCGGACGCCCTCCCGCGGACGTTGCTCGCCCCCGGTCAGGCCGGGCGCGTGCTGGAGATGGCCGCTTCCCCGGACGGGCGTCAGGTCGCGCTGGCGACCCACGACGGCCGAGTGCTCTCCTGCGAGGTCCCGCAGGAGGGCATCGACGGCCCGGTGGAGCCGCGAGAGCTCGACGCGACGACCGGTGACATGTCCGGGCTGTCGTTCTCCCCCGACTCGCGGTGGCTGGCCTGGTCGGCCTCGGGGCCCCGCCCATGGGAGGACCCCGCGCCCCGGCCGCTGCGCCAGGTCAAGATGGCCGACCTCACGACGGGTCAGGTCTTTCCCGTCACGTCCCTTCGCTTCACCGACACCGAGCCGGTGTTCACCCTCGACGGCAGGCATCTGGCGTTCCTGTCCGTACGCAGCCTCGACCCCGTATACGACGCGTTCTCGTTCGATCTCTCGTTTCCGGGTGGCTGCCGCCCCTACGTCGTGCCCCTGGCCAGCGACACGGCATCGCCGTTCCAGCCCATGGTGGGCGGCCGGCCGGTCGGAGCGACGAATGACTCGTCCGACGCGGAAACAACTGAGCCCACGACACGCGTGGACGTCGAGGGTCTCGAGCAGCGCCTGGTCGCGGTACCGGTCGAAGGCGGTCGGTACTCGCACCTGGCCGCCGTCAAGGACGGTCTGGCGTGGTCACGTGAACCGCTGCTCGGCCAGCTCGGTGATGACCTGCCGAACCTCGACGGCGAGCGGGACCGTGCCCGCGTCGAGCACTTCGACCTGCGCACGTCCAAGCTGCAGACGCTCGTCGCCCAGGCCGACCGCTTCGTCGCCACCAGCGACGGAAGCCGGCTGGTCGTGCTCGACCGGGACAAGCTGAGTGTCGTGCCCTCCGACCGGCCGTCTGGCAACGAGGGTGCCGACGGTGCGGACGTCGTACAGGTTGATCTCGACCGAGCGGGAGTCGAGGTCGACCCGCAGGCGGAGTGGCGGCAGATGTACGACGAGGCATGGCGGCTCATGCGCGACCACTTCTGGCGCGCGGATATGGGCGGCGTCGACTGGGCTGCGGCGCGGGAGCGTTACCTGCCGCTGCTGAACCGGATCGGCTCGCACGACGACCTGGTCGACCTCATCTGGGAGATGCAGGGTGAGCTGGGGAGCTCGCACGCCTACTGCATCCCGCCCCAGGATGAGGCCGACTCGGCACGGCGGCAGGGCCTGCTCGGCGCGGACCTGGAGCTCTCCGATGGCGAGTGGCGTATCGCGCGTGTCGTCCCGGGTGAGGCCTCGGACCGGCGAGCCCGCTCGCCGCTGCTGGCGCCCGGCATCGGAGCCGGTGCGGGCGACGCCATCGTCGCCGTCGACGGACGACCGACGAGCCGCACCAGAGGCCCGCTGTCGTTGCTCGTCGGGGCGGCCAACAAGCCCGTCGAGCTCACCTTGCGACCTCGTGACCGCGACGACCTTCGCCGGGTCGTGGTCGTGCCGTTGGCCGATGAGACGCCGCTGCGCTACCAGGACTGGGTCAACGGTCGCCGTGCGTACGTGCACGAGCGCACTGGGGACAGGGTCGGCTACCTGCACGTGCCCGACATGATGTCGGCGGGATGGGCGCAGCTGCATCGTGACCTGCGCACCGAGCTCACCCGCGACGCGGTCATCGTCGACGTCCGCAGCAACGGCGGCGGCCACACCTCGCAGCTGGTTGTGGAGAAGCTGGCCCGCAGGATCATCGGGTGGAACGTCGTGCGGGGATACAGCCCCGACTCCTATCCCAGTGACGCCCGCCGCGGCCCGATGGTGACCATCGCCGACATGTACGCCGGTTCTGACGGTGACATCATCACCGCGGCCATCCAGTCACTGGGGCTGGGTCCGGTCGTGGGCACCCGCACCTGGGGTGGCGTCATCGGCATCGACGGCCGTTACAAGCTTGTCGACGGCACCATGGTGACCCAGCCGAGGTACTCGTTCTGGTTCGACAGGTTCGGCTGGGGGATCGAGAACTACGGCGTGGACCCCGACGTCGAGGTCCCGGTCGCGCCGCAGGACAGGGTGTCCGACCGCGACGTACAGCTCGACCATGCCCTCGACCTCGTGCAACGCCTGCTGAACGAGACGCCCCCTCAGGAGCCGCCGCCGCTGCCCGACCTCTGACGCCCGCTGGGTCGCGTCACGGCAGGAGGTCGAGCGCCACCTTGCGTGCCGCGGCCAGGATCTCCTCGTCGGGCGCGTCGATGTCGACCCCGGCCATCCCCGCCATGTTGATCGACATCAGGGCCATCCGGACGCGCAGCTGGGCCTCCACCGTCGCCTGCGGGGGTGCGAGCATCCCGTACAGCTGTTCGACCAGCGCCATCATGTCCTGCTGGCCGTCGGCGTCGTGGTAGAGGTCGTGGATCACGCGCCGGTTGGCCATCATGAACCGGAACAGCGCCAGCCCGTTGGCCTGCATGATGTCGCTCCAGCGGAGCAGCACGTCGCGGCGCAGGCCGGGAGTGACCTTCTGCTGTCGCGCCCAGGACACCAGTTCCGCGACCTGGCCGAGGAGGTCGTGCAGCAGCTCGCGGACGATCGCCTCCTTGGAGTCGAAGTGGTAGTACAGCGCCGGTTTGGTGATCCCGAGGTGCTCGGCGATCTCGCGCATCGAGGTGGCCTCGTACCCCTTCTCGGCGAACAGCCGCAGCGCCACGATCGGGATCCGCTCCTTCGTGGTGGGTGCCGATTCCGCCGAGGGGTCAGGGAGGCTGCTCATGGCCTCAGCATAACCGCTTGCTAACCGACCGGTAAGTCAAGTACGATACTGACCGACCGGTAAGTCAGAGCCCTGCGGCCCGAGGAAAGGTCTTCGGATGGTTGAGGCACCCCCCACGCTCAGTCCCCGCCAGATCATCACCGCGATGAGCGGTCTGGTCGTGGCGATGCTGCTCGCCCAGCTCGACAACATGATCGTCGCGCCCGCACTGCCGACCATCGTCGGAGACCTGGGCGGGCTGCAGCACCTGTCCTGGGTCGTCACCGGCTACATCCTGGCCTCGACGGTGGCCACCCCGATCTGGGGCAAGCTGGGCGACCTGTACGGCCACAAGCTCACCTTCATGGCCTCGATCGTGCTGTTCCTGGTCGGCTCGGCGCTGTGCGGACTGAGCCAGAACATGACCGAGCTGGTGGGGTTCCGTGCGCTGCAGGGGCTGGGCGCCGGTGGCCTGATGGTGGGCATCATGTCGGTCATCGGGATGCTGGTCCCGCCGCGCGAGCGCGGCAAGTACATGGGGATCATGATGGCGGTGATGCCGGCCGCCATGATCGGTGGACCCCTCCTCGGGGGCTGGATCACCGACAACGTCTCCTGGCGCTGGGTCTTCTACGTCAACCTGCCGCTGGGCATCCTCTCGCTCTTCGTCGTCTGGTCCACGCTGCACCTGGCCCGGGAGGAGCGCGCCGAGAAGGTCGTCATCGACTGGTGGGGCGCGGCCACGCTGACGCTGTGGACGTCGGCACTGGTGCTGACGATCACCTGGGGCGGCAACCAGTACGCATGGGGCTCGTGGCAGGAGCTGACCCTGGGTGCCGTGGCGGCGGTCACCTTCGTGGTCTTCCTCTGGACGCAGAGCCGGGCCGAGCACCCGATCCTGCCCCTGCGGCTGTTCCGGAACATGAACTTCTCGCTCGCGACCGGGCTGGGTTTCGTGGCCGGGTTCGCGATGTTCGGCGGCATCACCTTCCTGCCCCAGTACCAGCAGTTCGTGCAGGGACAGTCGGCCACGAACTCCGGGCTGTTGCTGCTGCCGATGATGCTCTCGGCGATGGCGTTCTCCCTGGTCGGAGGCCAGATGATCAGCCGGACCGGGGTCTACCGGCCCTTCCCGATCGTGGGCACCGCGCTGCTCGCCTTCGGCATGTGGCTGTTCTCGACCATGGACGTGAACACCAGCACCGGGACCACCGCGATCTTCATGGCCGTCCTCGGTGCGGGCATGGGCTGCCTGATGCAGACCACCAACCTGATCGCCCAGAACAGCGTCGAGATGCGTGACCTGGGCGCCGCCACCGGCGGGTCGACCTTCGTGCGTACGTTGGGCGGGTCGCTCGGCGTCGCGATCCTCGGAGCCGTCTACACCAGCCAGCTGACCTCGACCCTGGCCGGGGCAGGTTTACCGGCAACCGGCGGCGGCCAAGCCGACACGCTGACACCGGCGACCCTCGAGAGGCTTCCGCAGGCCTTCCAGGTGCTGTTCGGCCAGGCCGTGGTGAACGGCACTCACGCCATCTTCCTGATCGCGGCGGCGATCGGGATGGTCGGCCTCGTGGCGTCCTGGGCCATCCGGCACGTGCCCCTGCGGGGCCACGAGCCCCAGCCGGCCACAGCCGAGGCTCGCGCTGTTCCTGCAGCGGTCGAGGCGGCACCGGTCGGCTAGGCCAGACCCGCGATCCGCGGTCGAGCCGGGCGGCGAACACTACGCTCACGGGCATGAGCCGCATCTTCACCACCAGCGTCGCGTCGGTGTACCCCCACTACGTGGCGAAGGTGGAGAGGAAGGGTCGTACGAAGGCCGAGCTGGACCAGGTGATCGAGTGGCTCACCGGCTTCGACGAGTCGACGTTGAGCGGCCACCTGGCCGACGGCACGACGTTCGAGGGCTTCTTCGCGGACGCGCACCTCAACCCGCATGCGTCGCTGATCACCGGCGTGGTGTGCGGGGTGCGCGTCGAAGACATCGACGACCCGTTGATGCAGAAGATCCGCTACCTGGACAAGCTGGTCGACGAGCTGGCCAGGGGCAAGAAGATGGACAGGATCCTGCGGGCGTAGCAGTCAGCGGCGGAGGCCGTCAGAACGGCTCCCACAGCTCGATCCGGTTGCCCTCGGGATCGGTGACCCAGCCGAACCGACCGACGCCGTCCATGTCCTGCGTCTCCTCGGCCACGTCCGCTCCCTCGGCGCGCAGCTGGGCGAGCATCGCATCCAGGTCGCGGACCCGGAAGTTCAGCATGGCCTGCTGGGTGCGGGACCCGAAGTAGTCGGTCCCGGACTCGAACGTCGCGAACACGGTCGGTCCGGTCTCCTGGCTCCACAGCCCGTGCTCGTCGGCGTGCAGGCCCAGGCAGTCGCGATACCAGGCGCTCAGGGCCACCGGGTCGGCGGCCCGCAGGAAGTATCCACCGATTCCAAGCACACGTTCCATGCCGCCAGCCTGCCAGGACGGTGACGCGGCGGCCCGGGGGAGCGGCGCCGGCCTCGAGCTCAGCCGGGCGTCGTCTCGACCCGGGTGAGCATGCGGTGGGGCTTGGCCAGTGCCTTGCTGACCGCATCGCCGCGTCGTACGCGGCTGCGGCCGGTGCCCGGACGGACCACCAGGTCGCGTGGCCCCGGCACCACGCCGCACCGAGGGCACAGGCCGCTGTCGTCGAGATCGGTCTCGCAGCCCGCGTGGCTGAAGACTCGCGCGGGGTGGTGACCGCTGGTGTAGTGCTCGCCCCACTTCGACAGCGCGAAGATGGTGGGCCAGAGAGCCTCGCCTGCCTCGGTGAGGACGTACTCCGGGTGGCCGCCGTCCTGCACGCGAGCGAGTACGCCGGCCTCGACGAGCGTGTCGAGCCGGTCGCTCAGCACGGCCCGCGAGATGTCGAGGTGCGCGAGCAGGTCGCTGAACCGGCGAACGCCGTAGAAGCAGTCGCGCAGGATGAGCAACGTCCAGCGCTCGCCCACGACCTCGAGGGCGCGCGCGAGGTAGCAGGCCTGCTGCTCGTACCCGGTGCCTAGTGCCACGATTCGAGTCTAACCGCCATGCGGTCTGGTCAACAGACCAAATGTGTGCAAGAGTTGGTCTGGTGACCAGACCGACTCTGTCTGCTCCGAGGCCCGTCGAGGCGACCGCCGGCCAGTTCCGTCGGGCGTTGACGCTGACGTCGGTGAGCACGTTCATGGCGATGCTGGCCTACTCCGGGCCGTTGGGGAACGCGCCGGCGCTGACGGCATCGCTGCATGCCTCGGCAGCGGGGGCCACGTGGATTCTGAGCTCGATGAGCGTCGGCCTGGCGGTGAGCCTGCTGTGCGCGGGAGCGCTGGGCGATGACCTCGGACGTCGCCGCGTGTTCGCGGCCGGCGCCTGGGTTTTCGCCGTGGGCTCCGTGCTTTGTGCTGTCGCCGACGGCCCGCCGGCCTTCGTCGCCGGGCGCCTGGTCGAGGGCGCCGGCGTGGCCGGTGTCGTGGCCACCGGACTGGGGCTGGTGTCCGGCGCCACCACCGGTGTGTCGCAGCAGACGGCCGCGGCCAGCTGGTGGGGCGCCAGCATGGGGGCAGGCATCGCACTCGGCCCCCTGATGACCGGGCTGCTCGACCTGACCGAGCTGTGGCGAGCCTTCTACTGGCTGCTCGCGGCCACCGGCGTGGGCGTCGCGATCGCCGCGAAGCGGGCGTTCGGCGAGACACGGTCGGCATCGCGACGTCGGCCCGACGTCGTCGGAGGCGGGCTGATGACCAGCGGGCTGGGGCTGCTGCTCGTGGCCCTGGTGGAGGCGCGAGAGGCGCATATTGCCATCGCCACCGCATGTGGCCTGGCGGCCCTTGCCTCACTGGCGGGCTTCGTGGTGAGCCAGGTCAGGGGCGGCAACCCGATGCTCGAGCCGGCGCTGTTCCGGCGGTACGACTTCGTCGCTGCGACGGTGGCCGCGTTCACCACCGGAGTCGGCGTGATCGCGCTGATGTCGTTCGCCTGCACGTTCCTGGTCACCGGCATGGGCACGACGACGCTGGAGGCCGGTGCCGTCCTCGTGCTCTGGTCGGGCACCAGCGCGGTCTCGGCCGTCCTCGGACGTCGCCTGCCACCCAGGTACGTCGGGCAGCCTCAACTCGTGGCCGGGCTGGTCGGCGTGGGCGTCGGAATGCTCGCGCTGACCGCGCTGAGCCCTGTGTCCACGCCGTGGAGGCTCGTGCCAGGGCTCCTCGTGGCAGGAGTCGCCAGCGGGATCCTGAACTCGGGACTGGGGCGCCAGTCGGTGGCGAGCGTTCCGCCCGAGCGCGCCGCGCTGGGAATGGGAACCAACAACACTGCGCGGTACGTCGGCTCCTCGATCGGTATCACCGTGGTGAGCGTCCTCGCGGCTGCGCCCGGTGGCAGCACCGGCGACCTGGTGGCCGGCTGGAACCGGGTCGCCGTACTCACCGCCACCGCGTCTCTGGCGGGTGCGCTCGTGGTGGCGCTGCTGGCGCGTCGCGACCAGGGCGGCCGAGGCGTGTCGAAGGGCTCCCAGCGGCAGTCGTGATGACGCTTGCGTGGGTCAGATCGTCAGCCCCGTCGACCTGCTTGGTTTCCGCGCTGTTCATCTGCAGGCCTACAGCCGGCAGATCTCCGCTCGTGGTCAGGAACCAGTCTGTGGCATGGACCGCAATGACATCGTCGACAACCAGACCCTTGGGGACCACCGTTCGCCATCTCGGGTTCACGGCGGGCCAGGCCTTCTGAAAGCAGGGAAGTGTGGATCTCACCGAGTTCGCCGGCTCGCTACTCGAGCCCGTTGCAGCGCACCGCACACTGGGCATCGAGGTCGTCTGGGCCGGAGATGCCTCTGGTCAGGTGAGCATGGTCATTCCGCCGGCGATGACCAACGTCATCGGCTCGCTGCACTCCGGCGGGCTGATCGCTCTCGTCGACGCCGCCGGGCTGGCCGCCATTGTCGGCGGGTGCAGCCACAAGGACGACTTCGACCGGGTCGTCCCGCTGGGAACGATGGCGTCGCTGCAGTTCCACAAGCCCGGGAGGGGACGGCTGGTCGGCTCGTGCAGCCTCGACCGGGAGTCCGTCCGGGCGCTGGGGCTCCTGCTCGACCGGTCCCAGGACCGAACCCAGCTCGACACCCTTGCCGAGATCACCGACGTCGACGGCGACCTCGTGTGCCAGGGCACGTTCACCTGGAAGCTGCGCCGTCTACCGGCGGGCTGATCGGCTGATCAGGGTCGTCGTTGCTGGGGTATTCGCGCGTGACCGGCGCCGACAGGAGTCCTGTCGCTGCTCCCGTGCCCGCGACCAGATGCGCCCCGCTTCCGCGTTCGCTTTTCAGGGCGCCGCGTCGTGAGCCAACGCCGAAGCAGTCCCTTCAACGTGCCGATCACCCTGACTGCCCTTCTCGGCGCATCGCCTGGAGGCTGCCCGGACAGCGCTGGTTGGCGCCGCGGGGATAGGCGTACTCGGCGCTGCCCCTGCGGTGGACCGCCAGCCAGCCACCACCCAGGACGCCGACCGTGGCCCCGCATTCAGGGCAGACAGCTGTGGGCTGTTCTCCGACCTGGCCCGGAGAAGATCGATGTCCCAGCAAGTAGCCCTCCTGAGGTCTCAGCGACATCGGGGCGGGGTCCGGACCCGGCCGGCCCGGCGGCGGGAATGCCTGCCGGTGACGTAGGTACGGCGTATCGGCATATAACAGGAAAATCGAATAGCAGCGCGGAAGCGTTACAGCGCCCACCGCGCGGCGGAGACCATCAGCCCGCTGGGCAAAGAAAGGGCCGCCTCGCCTTCTGCGGGGGGACCGAAGGCAAAGCGGCCCTCGGGTACGCCAGCAGGTACGAGGTCTGGGTACCCAAGCGCGCCGGATACGGGGGAAACCCAGCGCACGACCGGACAATACCGAGCAGGGCGGTCCGGTCCACCGCCCAGGCTTGTGGGCGGCTTGGGCGGAACTATGCCAGTTGTCTAACCACCTGTGTCAACTATGTTTCGCAAATGTGGACAAAGTTCGGGTCATTTCGGCTGCGACGGCTTGCAGCCCACGTGGCTCACCCGTGACCCAGGTCCTGCACCGAGCGGGAGAGCAGGCAGAACTCGTTGCCCTCCGGGTCGCTGAGTACGACCCAGGTCGAGTCGGGTTCCTGACCGACGTCGGTGGGCACGGCGCCGAGGTCAAGCAGCCGTTGCAGCTCGGCGCCGGTACTCGTGCCGTCTGCGCGCAGGTCCAGATGGATGCGGTTCTTGACGGTCTTGCTCTCCGGCACCCGGAAGACGTCGATGGTGGGCCAGGCGAGGTCGGTCGGTGCGATGCTGACGCCCTGCTCCTCCTCTTCCACGACCTGCCAGCCCAGCACCTCGCACCAGAAGTCGGCCACGAGTCTGGGATTGTTGGCGTCGATGGCGATGACCGCGATTCGGCTGGACACGGCTGGACGCTACCGCCTGCACGAGGCCGTGCCGGGAAGACCCTAGAGCCGAGCCCGACCGACGTGGGCTTGACGACCACGCGCACCGAGGTCTTCGTCGACGCGCCCGACGATCTGGTCTCCAGCGCTGCTGAGGCAGGAGCGACCGACGCAGCCCGTGACCGACCACGCCGCGCCATGGGGGTCGCATCGACAGGGCGGCTTCACCGATCCGTTCGGTCACCGGTGGTCGGTAGGCGATCGGTCTCCGCTCCGGGCCTTCCCCGGATAGAGCTGTCCACAAGCGTCGTCGAGCCGTCCTCCCAGACCACCAGCCCGCGGCGCCCGGGTCGCGTGCGCAGCCACCGGGCCGCGTTCGAACCCTGGGCGTAGGCGGCGGTCGCGTCGATGTCGGCCCAGGTGAGCGAGGAGCCCACCACGGTGACCGATGCGACGCCCTCCGGGGGCCGGCCGGTGCGGGCGTCGACGATGTGCCGGCCCCGACGTGTGGCACCCGACGTGGCCACCGCTCCGGTGCGTACCGGCACCATCGCGACCAGCCGGGTGGTGTCGAGCGGGTGCTCGACACCGATCCGCCAGGGTCCGTCGTCGGCGTCGAGCGTGCGGCAGACCATGTCACCGCCCGCGGAGAGGCAGAAGTCGGTGCCGTCGAGGCGGCGCAGATGGCGGGCTGCCTGTTCGACCGCCCAGCCCTTCACGACTCCGCTGGGGTCGACCGTGGTCTCGCCGTCGATGTGGATGCGGCGCACGCGGAACGCCCCATGTGAGTCCTGCTCGGCCAGGTCGCCGAGTGCGAACACCTCGGCCACCTCGAGTGGGCAGTCCTCCAGGCCGATCTCGCCTCGGCCCAGTCGGCTGACGTACGAGTCCGGTCGGTAGGTGCTGAACACCCGGTCGGCTGCGCGCAGGGCGGTCATGACGCCGGCCCAGGCCCGTCGGCCGTACGCGTCGTGCGCGTGCCGGCCACGCATCGCCAGGCTGATCGGCATGCCCATCACGTGGTCGACGTAGCGCACGGTGTCCGTCCGGCGTACGGGGCGCGCGTCGGTCGCGCCGTTCACAGTCTCGCCTCGTCGAGCGCCGCCTGCAGCGACTGGACGTAGCCGCCGCTGGTGATCGTGGCGCCGCTGACCATGTCGATGTTCGCGCTCTGTGCGTCGAGCGTCTCCTGCACCAGGATCGGCAGCGCGTAGCTGTTGATCTGGTCGTCGTTGGGACTGCCCTGGGGGTGCTGCAGCACCGACACGTGGGTGATCCTGGCGCCGTGCGTGCTGACCTGCACCTGAACGGGGCCCCACATGGTCTGGACGACCGGTCCGGTGAACGTGCCCGACCTGCTCGACGCACCAGCGGTCTGGGACCCCCGGGGCGTGTGCACGCCACCGCCGTCACCACCCCCGCCGCCGGCAGCGCTGGCCGTGCCGCCGCCGTTCTCGCCGGCTCCGCTGTCACTGCCGGCCGCTCCGGGTTGCGCGGGGGAGGGAATGACGGTCTCGGCCGCGACCAGCGCACCCGAGGTCGAGGTGTGGTAGCCGAACAGCAGCACGACGACGGTCACCGTGCCCAGGAACCACATCACCACGCGTCTCATCGGGTCACCACCTGAACCTCTCGATGTGCACCTGCTCGGCCGGCACGCCAGCCGCCAGGACGGAGTCGGCCACTGCTTCTGTCCACGCCTCCGGGCCGCACACGTACACATCACGCGCGGCGATGTCGGGGACCCAGTACCTCAGCGCCGTGACGTCGTCGACGGTGCCGGCGTAGTCGCCGAGCCAGGAGTGCGCCGACCTGCGCCGGCCGGGGAGCCACAGCACCTGCAGGCCGCGGTCACGGGCGAGCGCGTGCAGCTCCCGCTCGAACAGCGGTCGGTGGGTGAACCGGTGGAGCAGGATCGCCTCGCCCGGTGCGTAGTCGAGCTCCTCGGCCAGGGCGCGCAGAGGCGCCATGCCGACACCGGCGCCGATCAGGGCGATGCGTCTCTGGGTGCGGGAGCGGGAGGTGAGCCGGCCGTACGGACCCTCGACCAGGACCGGTGTCCCCGGCTGGAGCTGCTCGAGCCGGGCGCTGTTGTCGCCGCGCGTCTTCACCGTGATGCGCAGGCTGCGACCGTCCGGGGCCGCGGACAGCGAGTACGGGTTTCCCCGGGTCCACGCATGCCGGCCCAGGAACCGCCAGCCGAAGAACTGCCCGGCGCGCGCCGGCAGCCGGTGGAGGTGGTGACCGCTCATGTACACCGACACCACGCCGTCGCCCTCGGGCACCACGGAGGTGACCCGCAGCCGGTGCCTGAGGTTGCGCCACAGCGGGAGCCCGACTCGCCACACCAGCACGGACCCGGCCGCCAGGCCCCACAGGCTCCACCAGTACACGGTCGCAGCGGTCGAGGAGAGGAACTGCTGTCCGGTCCAGAGCTGGTGCGGCAGTGCCAGCCCGACACCGAGGTAGGCGTAGAGGTGCAGCAGGTGCCACGACTCGTACCGCAGTCTGCGGCGTGCCGCCCTGATGCTGGTGACCACGGTCATGACCAGGCAGGCGGTACCGGCCACCGCCAGCAGCATCCCCGGGTAGTCGGTGGTGAGCTGCCAGAAGGTCGCCGGGGTGCTGCCGAGATTGCCGGCCGCGTAGCCCCAGGTGATCAGCACGATGTGGGCGAGCATGAGGTTGAACGACGTGAAGCCCACGATGCGGTGCGTGCGCAGCAGCTGGTCCTGGCCGAACGCGCGCTCGAGCAGCGGGACGCGGGCGATGAGCAGCACCTGGACGAGCAGCAGGTCCGAGGCGAGCAGCCCGGTCAGGCGTCCAGCCGAGGTCAGCCCGCTCTCCCAGGCGCCGAGGCCCTGGACCCCGCCGCCGGCCACCCACCAGTACGACACCAGCAGCAGGCTCGACCACAACGCCACCGCCGCACCGAGGCGGACGCCGGCGTCGAACCGGGCGTCGCGGTCCAGCGTGCCGAGAAAGGCTGCGGCGCGGGCCCGTGGCCGGTCGGTGACGGTCGTCATGACGGCGCCCCGTTCTGCCGGAGCGAGCCACCGTGCCGGTCCGGGCCGTGGTTCACGGGTCGTGCTCCCTCCCTCGTGCGGACATCTTCATCGTCGGCGCACAACCTGGGGCGGCCACTTGTGCAACCTGTGAACCGGCTGTGGGAACGGCGAGCCCGTGATCGTCGGTGCACCGGCGACCGCGGTGCGCGACTGCTAGCGGGGGAGGGTCACCGTGAAGGTGGTGGAGCCGGGCCGCGAACAGACGGCGATGTGCCCGCCGTGCGCCTCGGTGATCGCACGGGCCAGGGAGAGCCCGAGACCGACGCCTCCTGCGGCTCTGGTTCGCGCGGAGTCGCCGCGGGTGAACCGCTCGAACACGGTCTCCTGCACCTGCGGCGGGATCCCGGGGCCGTCGTCGCGGACGGTCAGCTCCGCCGACGACGAGCCCTCCACGACGTGTGCTCCGACCGTGACCGTCGTTCCCGCGGGGGTGTGCCGGCGGGCGTTGCTCAGCAGGTTGGTGAGCACCTGGTGCAGGCGCAGCTCGTCGCCGGTCACCGTGACCGGCTCGTCGGGCAGGTCGAGCGCCCACCGGTGCTCCGGCGCCACCACCCGGGCGTCGGCGACGGACTCGAGGACCATTTTCGTCAGGTCGACCTCTGTGTGTTCCAGCGGACGGCCGGCGTCCAGGCGTGCCAGCAGCAGCAGGTCCTCGACCAGTGACGACATGCGCGACGCCTCGGTCTCGACCTTGCCCATCGCGTGCGTGAGCTCGGCCGGCTCGGCCGCCGTACGCCTGCTCAGCTCGGCGTACCCGTGGATCGCGGCCAGCGGGGTCCGCAGCTCGTGGGAGGCGTCGGCGACGAACTGCCGTACCTGCTGCTCGCTGCGGTGCCGCGCGTCCAGCGCGTCCTCGATGCGGCCGAGAAGGGTGTTCAGAGCAGCGCCTACCTGCCCGACCTCGGTGCGTTCGTCGGTGAGCCGGTCCGGGACCCGCGCGGTCATGCCCACCTCGCCGGTCGACAGCGGCAGCCCCGCCACCTCGTGGGCCGTGCCCGCGACCTCGCGGAGGGGACGCAGCTGACGGCTGACCAGCAGCAGCGCTGCGCCGCCGGCGGCGACGACGCCGAGCAGCACGAACAGCGCCTCCCAGCCGATCAGGCTGCTCACCGTCTGCTCGACCTCCTCGGTGGGCAGTCCGCTGACGACCCGCGTGCCGCCGGCATCGGTGGCCAGCACCCGGTAGTCGTCCATCCCCGGAAGGCTCACCGTGTGGGGCTCCCCGTCCACCGGCACGTCCGCCAACATCTTCAGGTTCCGCCCGGACAGCGGCAGCAGCTCGCCCTGCCGCGTGATGACCACGCCATAAGCCCCGCCCCCGGTGACGTAGGCGGTGACGGTGCCGGAGCCCTGCCCGAACGCGGGGTCGAACCCGTCCGGCGCGGGCAGGTCGCCGTCTGGGAACGAGGGTCCGCCGCGCAGCGCACCCACGGCGCGGACGGCGGACTCGTGCACCTCTTCGTCGAGCCTCCCGGTCAGGTAGGAGTGGATCGCGAAGGTCGTGGCGGCCGCGATCAGCAGGCTGACGAAGGCCATCAGCGCAACCGAGGTCATCACCAGGTGGCCGGTCAGGGAGGCAGGAAGCAGCCTGCGCATCGGTCAGCCCGCCGGCTTGAGCACGTACCCGGCCCCGCGCATGGTGTGGATCATCGGAGCCCGGCCGGCGTCGACCTTCTTGCGGAGGTAGGAGATGTACAGCTCGACCACGTTGGCCTGGCCGCCGAAGTCGTAGCTCCACACCCGGTCCAGGATCTGCGCCTTCGACAGCACCCGTCTCGGGTTGCGCATGAGGAAGCGCAGCAGCTCGAACTCGGTGGCGGTCAGCGCGATCTCGTCACCCCCTCGGCGCACTTCATGACTGTCCTCGTCGAGGGTGAGGTCACCCACCGCCAGGACTGAGCTCGCGCGCCGGCTGGTCGCGCCGGCACGCCGCATCAACCCGCGGAGCCGGGCCACGACCTCCTCCAGGCTGAAGGGCTTGGTCACGTAGTCGTCGCCGCCGGCCGTCAGCCCGGCCACCCGGTCCTCGACCGAGTCCTTCGCGGTGAGGAACAGCACCGGCACGTCGGGCATCTCGGCACGCATGCGGCGCAGCACCTCCATGCCGTCGAAGTCCGGCAGCATGATGTCGAGGACGACAGCGTCGGGCCGGACCTCCTTGGCTGTCGCGACCGCGCTTTGTCCCGTGAGCGCCACGCTGGTCTCCCAGCCCTCGTAGCGCAGCGCCATGCTGAGCAGCTCGGCGATGTTGGCCTCGTCGTCCACGACCAGCACCCGCAGCGGCGCGCCGTCCGGGCGGGTGAGAGGTGAAGTCGTCGCGGCCACCGCTTCAGGATGCTCCACCCGGCCGAGACATTCCTAGTAGAAACCTGTGAATCCGCTGTGAAGGGGCCAGGCAAGACAGGGCTCTGACCTGCGTAGTCCACTCATCGCTGCGGCTGCGCCGCCCGCTCCGGTGGCCGCGCGACGAGTACCGCCAGTCGGGTGCGGGAGATCCAGGTGTACGTGTGGTTCAGCACAGGCCGAGCCAGGTATCCGCCGAGGATGGCGATCAGCGTTCCCTCGATCAGACCGAGCAGGACGTCGGAGGGGTAGTGCGCACCCACGTAGACCCTGGTGAACGCCATCAGCAGCGCCAGCAGCCAGGCGAACAGGCCGATACGGCGGTTGACCAGGAGCAGCCCGGTGGCGACGGCGGCGACGACGACCGCGTGGTCGCTGGGGGCGCTCGGATCGGTGCTTCGGGGTATCAGCACCAGCGCGTGCGGCATGACCGCGTACGGGCGCGGTTCGTTCAACAGGTGGACGAACAGCTGGTTCACGGCGAGCGCCACCAAGCCGGCGAGGCCCGCCCACCCGGCGCCGACCAGGGAGCGCTGGTCGCGCTGCCACCAGGCGCGGGCGAACATGACCAGCGCGAGCAGGGCGAACAGGCCCACGCCGTAGGTGGCGAAGGCGATGGCTGGGGCGTGCGCCCAGTCCGTGTGCCGGGCCAGGTCGTTGATCAGCCGGTAGTCGTTCCCGTCAGGCATCGGTCACGCGCCCAGTCGGTTGCCGGGACCGCCAGCAGGAAGCATCACTGCCAGAAGCATGAAGGGTCATCCGGGCAGTGCCTCGCTACTACTCATAGGGTAGTAGATTACAGGAGGTCGCCCGGATCTTGCTCACTAGTGGGTCCCGGCAGCGCACCTGGCGTGGGGCGCGCTCCCCATGCGCAGGCGGCTCGCGGCCGGGACCGTCTCCCTGCCCGTCAGTGCACTCGGAGTGTGAACTCCGCGCGCTGGTTGCGTTCACCGTTGTATCCGATGCCGACGACGCGAAGCGGCCGTTCGCCCGCCAGGATTGGGTGACGCCTCGACCCGAGTACCGCAGCGACCAGAGGGTTGATCGGGTGTCGGTGTCTTCGCCGGGCACGTGGCCGACGACAGGGGAGGCATTGCCGCGACACACCAGATTTGTATGACGATCATACGGGATGCTCATATGCTGGCACGTGGACAAGCGGTTGTGACGCCTCACCAGATCGTCATACAGTCAGACGACTCACCGGGCGGGCGCTGGCCCGACGACCAACAGCAGGAGCGGGAGGCCGACTTCGATGGCACCGGGGCAGCACGAGGTCCTCGCGGTCCGCTACGGAACCCGGGCCACCTGTGCCAGCCAGGTGTTCCTGAACTGGTTCCAGTACGGCGAGCCCGACTACCCGCTCGACATGGACTACTTCTTCTGGCTCATCCGCGGACGCGACCGCGTGCTCATGGTCGACACCGGGTTCACACCGGAGGTGGGCGCCCGTCGCGGGCGCACCACCACGGTCGCGCCGCTGGAGGCGCTGCGCCGGCTGGATGTGAGCCCCGCCGACGTGGACACCGTGGTGCTGACACATGGCCACTACGACCACACCGGGCACGCGTCGGCGTTCCCGGACGCCGAGGTGGTGATGTCCGGGCGCGAGCTGGACTTCTGGTCCGGGCCCTACGCCCACCGGGCACAGTTCGCCCACGCGGCCGAGTGGTCCGACCTCGACCTGTTGGCGCAGCGCGACCAGCGAGGCGACATACGACGGGTGTCGGGGCGTGAGGAGATCGCTCCCGGTGTCGCGGTCCGTGAGGTGGGCGGCCACACCCCCGGGCAGCTGCTCGTAGAGGTCGACGCAGAGCAGGCGCCGGTGGTGCTCGCCTCCGACTCCGTGCACTACTACGCCGAGCTGGAGCGCGACCGTCCGTTCGTGGTCGTGGCCGACCTGGAGGCGATGTACGCCGGGTTCGACACGGTCAACGAGCTGGCCTCCGTCCCAGGCGCCGTCCTGGTCCCCGGGCACGACCCACTGGTCATGCAGAAGTTCGCGCCGGCAGACGAGTCAGCGCCCGATCTCGCGGTGCGGGTCGGCTAGCCGGTGGGAGTGGCGATGGACAGCACCCTTTCGGGACGGACGGCCGTGGTCACCGGCGCCGCGACGGGCATCGGCGAGGCCAGCGCGCGCCTGCTCGCCGACCGCGGCGCGAACGTGGTGGTGGTGGACCAGAACGGCGAAGGTGCCGCTGAGGTGGCCGAGTCGCTGCCGGGTCAGGCGATCGCGGTTCGCGCCGACGTCGCGGACGAGGCCGGCATCGAGTCCTACATGGACGCGGCCGTGGACATGTTCGGTCGGGTCGACCTGCACCACCTCAACGCCGGCATCGTCGGACCCTTCGACCCGCTGCCACAGGTCCGCATCGAGGACTTCGACCGTGTGGTGGCGGTCAACCTCCGCGGCACATTCCTCGGGGTACGCGCCGCGTTCCGGCAGTACCTGCGACAGGACGGGGGAGGGGCGATCGTCGTCACCGCCTCAATCGCCAGTCTGCGCGGCAGCCACGACCTGATGGCGTACCAGGCCTCCAAGCACGGCGTGCTGGGTGTGGTGCGTGGAGCGGCCATGTACGGCGGGCCGATGAACGTGCGCGTCAACGCCGTCGCGCCCGGTCTGGTGCCGACAGCCCTGTTCGCCTCGTCCGGCGACGCGGCCGGCGCGGGCACCGACATGGAGCAGCGGGGCCGGACCGTGCCGCAGCGGCGCACCGGCACACCGCAGGAGGTGGCGCAGGTCGCGGGTTTCCTGCTCAGCGACGAGGCCGCCTACGTCAACGGCGAGGTGGTGTCGGTGGACGGCGGAGCGGCCTGGGTCAACAGCGTGCGCCCCGCCGGCGGCGCCGGCCGATGGGACCCCAGCGAGATCGACGACAGCATCCGCGCACAGCCGGAGGAACGATGAGTGTGCAAACCGTGGGCATGGTCGGCCTGGGCAACATGGGCGGCCGCATCACCAGACGCCTGACGGAGGCAGGCCTGCGAGTCGTCGGCTACGACACCCGCGCTGAAGCCGCGGAGCAGGCGGGCGCGGTGCCGGCCGGCTCACTGCGTGAGCTGTCCGAGCAGTGCGACGTCGTGCTCCTGTCGCTGCCTGACAGCAACGTGGTCGAAGCGGTGACCCTCGGCGACGACGGCCTGCTCGCGCACTGCCGCCCAGGGCAGGTCATCGTCGACCTGAGCACGGCCTCGCCCGCCTCCAGCCGACGGCTGCACGAGATGTTCTCCGAACGCAAGGTCGTGTTCCTCGACGCCGGCATCTCCGGCGGGGCCGCGGCCGCCGACAAGGGCACGCTCACGCTCATGGTGGGCGGCCCCGAGGACGCGCTCGCAGACGTCCGCCCCGTTCTGGAGCCGTTCAGCGCGAAGGTGTTCCACATGGGCGGGTCCGGCAGCGGGCACACCACCAAGCTGCTCAACAACTTCCTCAACGCGGTCAGCCTGTCCTCGACCGCGGAGGTCATGGTCGCCGCCAAGCGGGCCGGGCTGGACCTGCACGTGCTGCTCGATGTGCTCAACGCCAGTAGCGGCGTCAACTTCGCGACCCTGAACCGGTTCCCCCACATCGTCGACGGCGACTACCTCGAGGGAGGTCTCACCGGACGGCTGATGATGAAGGACGTCGTCCTGTACGTGGAGCACCTGCACGAGCTGGGCGTGCCGTCACTCAACGCCTCGGCACCGATGGCGGCGTTCGGTCTGGGCGAGTCCCTGGGCTACGCCGACAGCATCAGCAACCGCGTCGTGGACGCGATCGGTGACGTCGCAGGAGGCGTGCGGCTGCACGCCGACACAGAACGGACAGAGCAGAAGGGACACCAGGCATGAAGATCGCGCGCAGTCGTGCGGACGGAGCAACCTCGGCCCAACGCAGCGACACCTTCGTCGGCGAGGTCTGGTCCGACCCGGTGCTGTCGAGCACCGACGGTGTCGCCGTGAACTCCATCTTCTTCGCGCCCGGCGCGCGCACGAACTGGCACTACCACGAGAACGGCCAGCTGCTGCAGGTCACCGCGGGCTCGGGCTGGGTCTGCACTCACGGCGACAGCCCGCAACCGCTCGCCGCCGGCGACACGGTCTGGGTACCAGCCGGCGAGCTGCACTGGCACGGCGCGGGTCCCAGCAGCTTCATGACGCACACGGCGACCTCGCTCGGCACGACGCAGTGGCAGGAACCGGTGTCGGACGAGGACTACCAAGCGGGGCACGGCCCCGGCGGAGGAAGCCATGACTGACAGGTCCGGCGAGGGGCCGCAGCGGTCAGCGTCGTTCGAGCAGGGCCTGCAGGTGCGCAAGCAGGTGCTCGGCGACAGCCACGTGGAGCGGTCGCTGTCGCGGATGACCGACTTCAGCGAGCCGGTGCAGCGAATGGTCACCGAGCACTGCTGGGGCGACATCTGGACCCGCGACGGGCTCGACCGTCGTACGCGCAGCCTCATCAACCTCGGCATGCTCACGGCGATGAACCGGATGCACGAGTTCGCCGTGCACGTACGGGGAGCGGTGCGCAACGGCTGCACCGAGCAGGAGATCCAGGAGGTCCTGCTGCAGGCCGCGGTCTACTGCGGCGCGCCGGCCGCGCTGGAGTCGTTCCGGGTGGCCGAGTCGGTGCTGGAGGAGCTCGGCGAGTCGGACCGAGAGGCGTCCTAGCGTCATGCAGGTGCACGAAGACCAGGTCGCGGACGGGCCCGGGTCGGGGGTCGTGCTCGGGATGGTCGGGGCCGGCAACATGGGCTACCCGATGGCATCGCGGCTCATCGACGCCGGCTACACGGTCCGCTGCTATGACTCCGACGCCAGTGCCCTGCGGCGGGTCGCCGACCGCGGGGCGCAACCGGCCGATGCGCCGGCGCAGGTGGTCGGCGGCGCGAACGCGGTGCTGCTCTCGCTGCCCAGCTCCGACGTCGTGGAGGACGTACTGCTCAACGGCGGCCTCGCCGATGCTGCGGCACCGGGCACCGTGCTCGTCGACATGGGATCCTCTCGGCCGTCGTCGACCCGAATGCTCGGTCAGCGCCTGGCCCCCCGGCACGTCGGCTACGTCGACGCACCGGTGTCGGGCGGCGTCGCCGGCGCGGAGGCCGGCCGGCTGACCATCATGGTGGGTGGGCCGGACTGGGCCGTGGCCACGGTCCGGCCTGTGCTGGAGATGCTCGGGTCCAAGGTGCTGCATGTAGGTGACGTCGGGGCCGGTCACGCGCTGAAAGCGCTGAACAACCTGCTTTCGGCGACGCACCTGCTGGCCACCTCCGAGGCGATGCGGATCGGCGAGGCCTTCGGCCTGAACGCGGAGAACATGCTGGCCGCGCTCAACTCCTCCAGCGGGCGAAGTGGCTCCACCGAGGTGAAGTGGCCCGACTACGTGCTGCCGGGCAGCTACGACTCCGGCTTCGGACTGCGCCTGATGGTCAAGGACATGAAGATCGCGGTGGAGCTCGCCTCCGACACCGGTCGATCGGCCGCCCTCGCCCGGGCCGCGCTCGGTCTGTGGGACGAGGCTGCGCGCAGCCTCCCCGCCGACGCCGACCACACCGAGATCGTGCGCTGGCTCGACCAGCTCAACACCGACGATGCCCAGGTGTCTGACCGTCATTCGGTATGATCGTGTCGTGCCAGAAGCTTCGACCGCTCCCCAGTGGAACGTCCCTACTCTGGGTCGGGTCGCCGCCCCGCTGCGCGAGCAGGCGTGCGAGGCGCTGCGCCAGGCGATCATCGGCCTGGATCTGCCGCCGGGCCACCGACTCGTCGAGCGCGAGCTCATCGAACGCCTGGGCGTGTCCCGCACCACGGTCCGGGAAGCCCTGCGCGAGCTGGAGTCCGAGGGCCTCGTCACCGTCATCCCCCAGCGCGGTGCCGTGGTCGCCACCCTGTCCGCACGCGAGGCGGCCGACCTGTACGAGGCCCGGGTGGCGATCGAGGCGCTGGTCGTGCGCCGGTTCGTCGAGCGCGCTCCGGACCCCGCGGTGGCCGAGCTGCGTGCGACGATCGACGAGTTCGCCTCCCTCACCGAGCGCGGCGGCGACATCCGTCAGATGCTGGCGGCGAAGGACCGCTTCTACGACGTACTGGTTCAGGGAGCCGGCAGCCCGCCGCTGCAGCAGCTGCTGGCCAGCCTGCAGGCACGGGTTCGTCAGCTGCGCGCCACGTCGCTGTCGCAGGAAGGACGACCCAAGCGTGCCGCCGAGGAGCTGGCAGACCTGGTCGATGCCATCGCCGCGCGCGACGCGGCCGCGGCCGAGCGGCTGTGCTCGGTGCACGTGCGCGCCGCGGCGAGCACCGGCATGGACGCGCTGCGCAGCGCCGACTCCTGACGTTCCGCCGCGTCCTCCTGTCCCGGCGTCTTCGCCCGGGCCTCGCGCACACCCGCACACCGAACGAAGGGTCCCATCATGACCACGTCCACCGGAGAGCTGACCGCACGCCAGGCGGAGGTGAAGGAGAGGTTCGTCAGGGTGCGCGGAACGTGGGGTGCGTCCTGGGACGCCATGCTCCGTCTCGACCCGGAGTTCGTCGATGCGTACCTGGAGTTCTCCGCGGTCCCGGTTCACAAGCAGCACCTGGACCCGGTGGTTCGCGAGTTCATCTACATCGCCGCTGACTCTGCGGCCACTCACATGTTCACCCCGGGCACCCGCGCCCACATGCGCGCAGCGCTTGAGCTCGGCGCGACCGAGCAGCAGCTGATGGAGGTGCTCGAGCTCACCAGCACCCTCGGTATTCACGCCGCCAACATCGGTGTCCCGCTGCTCCTGGAGGTCATGGAGGAACAGGGGCTGCGCTCCGGTGCCCCGCCGCTCGACGAGCGGCGTGAGCGGCTGAAGGAGCAGTTCACCCAGACGAGGGGGTACTGGCACTCGTTCTGGGACGGCCTGCTCGAGCTGGACCCGGAGCTGTTCGCGGCCTACACCGAGTTCTCCGCCGTCCCTTGGCGCACCGGTGTGCTGGAGCCGTGGGTGAAGGAGCTGGTGTACTGCGCCTTCGACGCGGCCGCCACCCACCTGTACGTGCCGGGCCTGAAGGTGCACATGCAGAACGCCCTCCGGCTGGGCGCCACCCCCGAGCAGGTCATGGAGGTGCTGGAGGTCGTCAGCGTCATAGGAATCCACGCGGCCATGGAAGCGGCCCCGGTGCTGCTGGAGGAGGTCGCTGAGGCCGCCGGACGCGACCAGAGCTGATCCAAGTCAGAACACTTCGTCGGGGAGCTGGGTGAAGCCGATGCGGCGCATCTCGGCCTCCGTGAGGGGGTCGTCCGGCTCCACGCCGGCCATCTCCAGGAACGCGTAGAGCTGGCGTAGGTGCTGCGCTGCGTGCAGCCGGGTGCGCTCGAGCACCTGGTTGAGCGTGCGGGGTCCCACGTCTGCGTCGATGGTGCGCGCGAACGCGTCCTCATCGATGTGCGAGTACCACGAGTCGAACTTCGCCCGGACAGTCTCGCCGTAGCGCAGCAGACGGGCACGCCCGGTGGTGTAGGGCACGTCGACCTGCTTGAGCCAAAGCTCGGCCGGGAAGATCCCGAGCACGTCCGCGTCCACACTCACCTCGACCACGTGGAACAGGTGCCGGACCAGCTCGCGGAGCGGACGGGGTCGATGCTCGTAGGTCATCTCCCACCTGTCCTCCGGTACCTGACCGGCCGCCCGGATCGCCGCGTCCAGAACCAGGCTGACCGTACGCACGAGCTCGGCGGGCGCGACCGGCTCCTCCTCCAGCTGCATCCCGAGGAGCTCGGCCAGCCGGGTCGGGTTCCAGCCGCTCATGGACTGGTCGCCCAGGATGGCCGCCGGCACACTCTTGATTCCGCGCGAAACCAGCTCGTCCATCGCGGACGGGTCGGCCACTACGTTGAAGTCGTCGAACTCGACGCCACGACGTGAAAGCAGAGCTTTCATCATCGCGCAGCTGCTTCAACCGGGTTTCGTGAAGACCCGAAGCCGCTCCTGCGTGGACATCTGTGACTCCGATCGGTTCGGCCGAGGTCTCAGCACCGGCCGGCCGCGGCCGCTGGTGAGGCCTCCAGGCGCCGACCATATTGCAGGGGCCAGACCCTGACAACGGTCGCGCCAATGCGGTCGCCGACGCCTGGGTGCACAGCAGGACTTCTTGTCGCAAGACTGTTGGGTACCAGAGCAACCGGAAGACCAGACCTCATGACCGACGAAATCGTCAGCGCGACGACCACGATCATGGCATCGACCGAAACCGTGTTCGCGGTGCTCGCCGACACGTCTAGGCATGCCGCCATTCATGGCACCGGTCGGGTTCGCGACTCCGTTGACAGGCAACGGCTGACCGGTCCAGGTCAGATCTTCCGGGTGGCCATGTACCACGAGAACCCTCCGGACGGCAGCTACGAGATGGCCAACCAGGTCCTCCTTTTCGATGGGCGACCTAGCACCGGCCGTCCTCTGCGGCGGCGACGACGCGTCGAGGCTCGACGCGGTCGGCAACACGACGAAGCATGTCGGCCGTGCCGGCACGCAGCCGTCGCATCCCGCCCGGACCGGGGTCGGCGGGAGGGGATGGGGGACGTACGACGGGTGCGTTGGGGAGAGCGGACTCGTTCAGTTCCTTGGTGAGGTGCACGGCGAGGTGACCCTCGATGGGAGAGAGCATGACAGTTCCTGTTCGAAGACTGGTGAGTGCGACAAGCGGATGCGGCGTACTAGGCAGGCAGCTCAGAGCTTTCCTGCAGCGCGGGGGACTCCGCGGCCGCGTAGTGCTGGATCTTGTCGTCCAGCACCTCGATGGCCGCCTGCAGCTGCTGTACGCGTTGCATGAGGTCCGAGCGCCGAGCGCGCAGGAACTCGACGCGAGTGGTCGTGTCCGAGGCCTCGCGTAGCAGTCGGGTGAACCGTTGCAGGTCCGCGATGCCAAGCCCCGCCTCGCGCAGGCAGGTCACGACACCGACCCAGGCGATGTCGCCGGCCGAGTACTGCCGTTGGCCGTTGCTCGCCCTGCGGATGGGTCCGATCAGGGACTCCCGCTCGTAGTAGCGAAGCGTGTCCGGCGAGAGGCCCGATGCCGCCGCGGCCTGCCCGATGCCCATCGTCTCGGTGCTCTGAGTGCTGCGCATGTACATGACTATGAGACCTGGAGCGCGCTCCAGGTCAAGCATTATTCGCCGCGACATCGGCAGAGCTTGCGCAGGGCGGCGAACAGCGCCACAGCCGTCCTTGCTGGTTCACCGCACCGACCGCGACTACACCTGGGTAGGCGGCTGGATACTGCGACAGGCGGTCGGTCGTGGTGTTGACCGCCGAGGCCACGATGACCGTGCCGGAGGACAGGGCGCGCTGCACCGCGACGCCCAGGTCGTAGTCATCCACCATTTCCAGCGACATGCTGATGATGTCGGCACCTGCTGGTCAGACCATCGGTTCCCGGGCAGACTGCCGTACGAGGGTCGTGGGCGTTCAGCTGGTTCGTGCTCATCCTTGCCGTCTCGAAGTTGGAAGACGCGCAGCCGGTCTCCGACGGCGGTCGGTAGGCCAGGGCCCGGAGGCGGATCTGAGGCAGGGGTGTCGATGAGCGATGGCGCGTTAGTCCTGGTTTGGCTGCTGTCCTTCGGGGTGGTGCTGCTGGTTGGCGGGCTGGTCTGGCGCCGCCGGAGAAACCTCTCACGGGGGAGTAGCGGGACGCGGGCGACCGCCCAGGGGACGACGTGGTCGGCTCCCGGAGTCGGCGGGTTCTCTGCCATCGGTGCCGATGTGGGTGGGCCGGTCTTCGAAACCAGCGACTTCGAGGTCCGCTCCTGTCATCGCGAGATGCTCCACAAACCGCACTATTGGGGTGAGGCGGATATCGGGGACCGCCCCTACCGGTGTCCCGGTGTCGTGCGGCAGTTCTTCTACCGTGACTGGGAGAGGGAAGTCCGTCGCTTCCATCCGCCGGGCCCCGACCAGATTCAGGCCGCGCGGCGGATGCTGACCGCGCTGGACGCCTGGGAGGAGATGCCCGACACTGCCGGATCCCGGTGGGCGCTGAAGTTCCTCAACTGGCTGGCCGCCTACGAGACGCCGGCGCCCGACCAGTGAGCGAGGTAGATGCACACCGACTCAGGTGTGTTCGGAGACCAGCACGGCGAGGGTGTCTGGCTCGAGCGCCTTGAACAGATGGGCGACGTCGCCGGGGTAGGCCACGTAGTCGCCGGGGTGTAGCTCGACCGGTTCCTCGGTCACCCCGACCAGCGCGCGACCGCTGCTGATCACCACGTGCTCGACCACCCCGGGCATGTGCGGTTCGGACTCTCTGGCGTCGCCGGGCTGGGCGGCGATCAGGTAGATGTCTCGCCGGGAGTTGGGCGGGCTGGCGGCGAGCAGGGTCGCCTTGTAGTCGGCGTGCTCGGAGAAGACGGTGGGCCCTTCGCCGGCGCGGATGATCTGGACCTTCGGCCGTGTGGGTTCGACCAGCTGGGCGAACGGCACGTTCAGTGCCGTGCTCAGTGCCCACAGGGTCTCGACGCTGGGGTTGCCGGTGGCCGACTCCAGCTGGGACAACGTCGACTTGGCGATGCCGGCACGCCGTGCGACCTCGGCCAACGAGAGTCCCGCCCGCCGGCGTTCCCGCTGCAGGGATGCGGCGATGACCTCCAGGGGTGCGCCGCGGCTGCCTTGCACCATGTGTTCGCTCCAGACTTCGCTTCGTTCGGCTTGACGAACGCCCTGTCTCATGTTCAGCATAGAAGGTGATGCGTTCGACATGGCGAACCCGAGTACGCGACAGGCTGGGCCTCGACTCCGACCTGGCCCGCGACATCGCCCTGGTCTGCCTGGCCGACGGGGTGGTGGGCGTCGCGTTCGGGGCGATCACGGTGAGCGCCGGGCTCCCGATCTGGCTGCCGATGCTGCTGTCGGTGGTGGTGTTCGCCGGCGCGGCCCAGTTCCTGTTCGTAGGCATCGTCGCCTCCGGCGGGAGCCCGGTCGCCGCCGTCCTCGCCGGGCTGCTGGTGAACGCGCGGCACCTCCCGTTCGGGTTCGCCGTGGCCGACGTGCTCGGCCGCGGGTGGACGAGCAAGGCCGTCGGCAGCCACGTGATGATCGACGAGTCCGTCGCGTTCGTGATGGCGCAGGACAGCCCGACCCGTCGACGGACCGCCTACTGGACGTGCGGACTGGGCCTGTTCGCCTGCTGGAACCTCGGCGTCGTCGCGGGCGCGCTGGGCGGCACGGTCGTGAGCGACACCGACGCGCTGGGGCTGGACGCCGCCTTCCCGGCCGTACTGCTGGCGCTCATCCTGCCCTCGCTCCGGGACAGGGCGACCCGGCGAGCGGCGTTGACCGGTGCCGCGATCGCGGTGGTCACCTCACCGTTCCTGCAACCAGGACTGCCGGTGCTCCTGGCGCTCGCGGCGATGCTGCTCATGGGCCGTTCGACGTGGAGCCGGGGTGCCGAGGCCGAGGTGCCGTCGTGAGCGCCCCGATGACGCTCGTCGCCGCGGTCGTCGTCCTGGGCGTGGGCACCTTCGCGTTCAGGTTCGCCGGGCCCCTGCTGCGTACGCGAGTCCGTGTGGGCCTGCGCGCCGAGAGGCTGCTGGCCGTCGCCTCGGTCGTCCTGCTCACGGCCCTGGTCGCCACCGCGGCACTCCTCGACGGCGAGACGTTCGCCGGCTTCGCCCGACCCGCGGGCGTGGCCGTGGGCGGCGCACTCGCCTGGCGAAAGGCGCCGTTCGTGGTGGTGGTGGTCGCGGCCGCCGCGACCGCGGCGACGCTGCGTCTGTTCGGCGTGCCCTAACACGACGATCGTGCCCTCTAGGGGTTGGGCAGACTGGCGGTGTGACGTGCTTCGTCCTCGTGGGTGGGTGGCCGGGATCTGGGAAGACCACGCTCGCGCAGGCACTGGCCACCGAGATGCGGCTGTCGTACCTGTCGAAGGACGACACGAAAGTGGCGTTGATGGATGCTCTCGGAGCGCCTGAGACGGTGGAGGAGTCACGCCGGCTGGGAAGGGCGGCAGTGCACGCCGTGCTGACGGTTGCCCACGGCTGCCCGGGCGCGGTCATCGACAGCACCTGGTTCCCCTACAGCCGGCCTCTCGTTCAGGCGCTGCCAGGGCGCAAGGTCGAGGTCCGCTGCCTGGCCGACCCGTCTGTGTGTCGCGAGCGGTTCTGGCGTCGGCGGCGCGACGCGCGGCACCTGGATGACGCTCGCTCGCCCGAGGAGCTGTGGGGTCGTCCCGTGGACCCGTTGGGTGTCGGCCCGCTGTTGGAGGTCGACACCGAGCGGCTCCTTGACGTCAAGGCTCTAGCGGCCGCGGTCCGGGCAGCTTCCTAGACGCCTCATCCGGGCAGTACTGGGACGAGGCCGTCAGAGCTTGTTGAGCTTGTTGAAGGGGCTGGTGATGCGGATGCGGGTGTCGCCGAAGTCCACAACCACCGCCGTAGCCCCCTCGACGGCGACTACTCGGCCCAGGCCGTACCGATCGTGCAGGACGCGCTCGTGCTCTGTGAACGTCTCGATCGGCGGGGGCTGGGCCGGTGGGGGGAACGGGCTGGATGCGAGGTGACGACGGTATCCGGCGGTGCGCGGTTCCATGGACCGAAGTATGCCCGCGTGAGGGAGCGCCAACCCACCGGTATGTCCTACCTGTGGACGGTCCTGTGGTACGACAGGTCAGGTCATAGCACGGACAGAGGATGCGACGCTTGACGCCCAGCCCAGGGGCGACTTGCGGCAAAATGGGGGGCGCGGCATGCGTGTGGTGTTGTCGACGTACGGGGGCCGCGGAGACGTCGAACCGCTGGTGGCGTTCGCGGTGCGGTTGCGGGACCTCGGCGCGGAGGTGCGGGTGTGCGCGCCGCCGGATGAGGATTTCGCATCGCGGCTGGACGCGGTCGGAGTGCCGCTGGTGCCGTTCGGGCCGTCAGCGCGTGCGCTGACGCGCGGGGCGCCGCCCTCGACCGCGCCGGCCACGTCGCCCGCGGGGGAGATCGTGGCCCGGCACTCGCTCGATCTGGTCGCCGGTCAGCGCGAGGTGCTTCCGGAGGTGGCCGAGGGGTCCGACGTGCTGGTGGGGACCGGCGTGCCGGCGGTGGTCGGTGGCGCCAGGTCGGTGGCCGAGATGCTCGGCATCCCCTGGATCCACGTGACCTTCCAGCAGCTGACCCTGCCGTCTCCGTACCGCGCTCCGCTGGCCTACCCGGGCCAGTCGTACCCGCCGGAGGTGACCGACGTCCCCACGCTCTGGAAGCTGCACGACGAGCACATGAACGCGCTGTTCGGCGAGGCGGTCAACACCAACCGGGACGCGCTCGGCCTGCCGCCGGTCGGCGACGTGGCCTCCTTCCTGTTCGGGGCGCGGAACTGGCTGGCCAGCGACCCCGTCCTGGACCCGTGGCGGGACTCGGCGGACCTGGACGTCGTGCAGACCGGCGCGTGGCTCCTGCCCGACGAGCGCCCGTTGCCGGGCGACCTGCTGGCGTTCCTGGACGCGGGGGAGCCGCCGGTCTACGTGGGGTTCGGCAGCATGCCGATGAAGGCGTCGACGGACCTCTCGGAGGAGGTCATCACCGCGGTCCGCGCGCAGGGTCGGCGCGCGGTGGTCATGCGTGGCTGGGCCGACCTGTCCACGGTCGACGAGCAGGACGACTGCTTCGTCGTCGGCGAGGTCAACCACCAGGCGCTGTTCGGTCGGGTGGCCGCTGTCGTGCACCACGGGGGCGCGGGCACCACGACGACGACCGCCCGCGCCGGGGCGCCGCAGGTGGTCGTGCCACAGGGGGCGGACCAGCCGTACTGGGCCGGCCGGGTGGCCGAGCTGGGTATCGGTACGGCACACGACGGTCCGGCTCCGACCGCCGAGTCCCTGTCGGCGGCGCTGGGCAAGGCCCTGGCACCCGAGACCCGCGCACGAGCAGCGGCCGTGGCCGGCACGATCCGCGCCGACGGAACCTCGGTAGCCGCACAGCTGCTGCTCGATCGGAGTCGATGACGCAATCCCCGACCAAGGTCGGGGGCGTCCCGCGTTTGGGCTGGCGGCGGTCAGAGTGACGGGGTCGACGACTGCGCTGACGAGCGGCGCATGCGCCCACTCGGTGGCGAAGTACGGATGCTGGGGCGATTTTGCATCTTGCAATAATCCGCCCAATCGTCCCGGGACCAACGTCGCATTGCCGCTGCAGGACCGGCAGAGCATCTTCGAGTCAAGGCTCCACAGATCAGATTTCTCAGCGAAACTCCCCCACGGTGTCGCTGTGAACGGAGCAGGCGGTTGCTTCCACTCCATGAGTGGCCGGCCGACCGAACACATGGGCAATGGGCCCCGGCTCCCCCACGGTCGGGGCCCTCCCATGTTTGTGACTGACAGGTGGGCACTGGCGTAGGGCAAAGCTTGAGAGCGCCGGTGCCGGAGCTCGTCCACGACCGTGCCTCGGGTGGTGGTGAACCCGCTGGTGGCTATCACCAGAGCGGGCCAGCACCGCACATGGCGACGGCCGTCACTAACACAGGATTGGCATCAGGGGCGCGGCCAACATCTACGACCAGGAGACCTGGCGGTGTTGTTGCGTGTACGAGTTGTGTGAGTGGCGTGTCACTGTGTCCTGCCCGGTGCGGGCGGTGCGCGGTGACCAGGAGATCCAGCGGCAGGCTGACATTCAACGCAGGCTTTATGTGTGGACACCCGAGTTGTCCGCCGGCGATGCCTACAACGAGGGCCTGCGCGTGATCACCGGTTGGCCCCCGGGTACCAGGGTGGTGTCCATCGTTCCCACTGGTATCTACCGCTGGCAGAAGCGTCAGGGACGGTCATGACTCAGGGTTCGCGTCAATGTGACATGTCCGTGATCGCTCGACCAAGTCGTCGCCGGCGGCTCGAAGCCCCGCGAACGGCGGTCTGTCCCGGGTGCGGGGCAGCGGTGCCGGTCGTCGGTTGCCGCTGGCTGGCGGTGCACCTGGAGGGCAGCGCCGAGTGCGCCTATCCGCGACGGTCCAGCGAGCGCTGTCCTGGCAGCTTCCTGCCGGTGCGCACGCCGAATGCGGGGGGAGCGGCGCGATGGGCCCGTTGATCGAAGTCCTTCGCGGGTGGCTCGGCCAGGAGGTGGCACGCAGGAACGCTGGCCAGGCGGCGGTGCGACTACAGCACCGGCGACGTCAGCTCGAGGATCTCGATGCGTTCCTGGCCGCCCACGACTACGAGGCTCCGCGGCTCGCCACGGCCGGACCTCATTGCACCTGCACCGTGCACGTCGGGCGGGCAAGGCATGCGCCGTTGTGACATCCAGAAGGTGAGCTTCTCACCGCCCGAGGGGCCGGCGAACAACGGCGCCCCGCGTCGGGACTGATCCACGCGCTGCGCGGAGCCCACGTGGCCCTCGGCCGGACGCGACTTCCCTGAAAGTAGAACGTGTTCCTAGAGTGGCGGCTATGACCGAGACCTCCGTCACCGTCCAGGGCGCCTGCCACCCCGACTTCGACCGGCTTCGCGAGCGGTTCGAGGCGAACCTCGCCGACGGCACCGACACCGGCGCGTCGATCGCGGTCGTCCGCGACGGCGAGCTCGCGGTCGACCTGTGGGGCGGTGAGGCCCGGCCCGGGGAGCCGTGGCGCGAGGACACCATCGTCCAGGTGTGGTCGGTCACCAAGACCATGGCGGCGCTGACCGCGCTGGTGCTCGCCGACCGGGGCGAGCTCGACCTGGACGCGGCGGTGGCGTCGTACTGGCCGGAGTTCCGCCGCCGCGACGTCCTGGTCCGTCACCTCCTCGCCCACACGTCCGGCATGGCTGGTTGGAGCGGGCAGCTCGACATCGACGGCCTGCTGGACCTCGAGCTCTCCGAGCGGATGCTCGCCGAGCAGGAGCCGTGGTGGGAGCCGGGCACCGCGGCCGGCTACCACATGATCAGCTACGGCCACCTGGTCGACGGGCTGGTCCGCGCCGCGACGGGGCGGACGCTCGCGGAGCAGTTCCGGAGCCTGGTCGCCGAGCCGCTCGGTGCCGACTTCCATCTCGGCGTGCCCGACGAGGCGATGGACAGGTGCGCCGACCTGATCCCGCCGGCGGAGAGCGGCCTCGACGTCTCCGCGCTCCCCGAGGGCAACTTCTTGTTGCCAACCCTGGTCAACCCCGTGCTCGACATCGCCGGCATGTGCAACACCTCGAGGTGGCGGCGGGTGTCGGTCGCCGGGGCGAACGGCCACGGCAACGCCCGGTCCATCGCCCGGGTGCAGTCGGTGGTCTCGCACGGTGGTGAGGTCGGCGGGGTCCGCCTGCTTTCTCCGGCCACCATCGACCGGATCTTCGAGGTGCAGGCCGACGGGACCGATCTGGTCCTGTTAGTCCCGTTGCGTTGGGGCATCGGCTACGCCCTCCCGCAGACGCAGAGCGCGCCGGCGGTGCCGGAGGGGCGGGTCTGCTGGTGGACCGGGTACGGCGGCGCCATCGTCGTCAACGACCTCGACCGGCGGGTGACCGTCGCCTACGCGCAGAACAGGTTGGTCCCGCACTTCACCTGCTCCCCACGCACGGACGGCTACGTGCGGACCACCTTCGAATGTGTCGCGGGGGCCGACCGATGAGCGCCGGCGACGTCCGGGCCTGCATCGTCGGCGCGGGCTGCTCGGGCATCACGACCGCCAAGCGGTTCCAGGACCACGGCATCGCCTTCGACCAGTTCGAGCTGTCCGACGACGTCGGCGGCAACTGGTACTTCCGCAACCCGAACGGGCGATCGTCGGTCTACGAGTCGCTGCACATCGACACCTCGACCAGCCGTCTGCAGTTCGAGGACTTCCCGGCGCCGGCCGACTGGCCGCACTTCCCCCACCACACCCTGATCCACCAGTACTTCCGCGACTATGTCGACCACTTCGGGCTGCGCGAGAGGATCGAGTTCGGCACGGGCGTCCAGCACGCCGCGCGCCGGGACGACGAGGGTTGGGACGTCACACTCACCACCGGCGAGACCCGCTCCTACACCGACCTGGTCGTGGCCAACGGGCACCACTGGAAGCCCCGGCTGCCGGACTACCCCGGGACCTTCGACGGGGTGCTCATGCACAGCCACGAGTACATCTCGCCGTTCGAGCCGGTCGAGATGCGCGGTCGGCGGGTGATCGTCGTCGGCATGGGCAACTCGGGGATGGACATCGCCAGCGAGCTGTCCGTGCCGTGGATGGCGTCGAGGCTCTTCGTGTCCGCCCGGCGCGGCGTGTGGGTGCTGCCGAAGTACCGCAACGGCCAGCCTGCCGACAAGGTGATGGCCCCGCCCGACATCCCGCGCGAGGAGGCGCTGCAGATGTCGCGGACGCTGATCCGCGAGCTCGTGGGGAAGATGAGCGACTACGGCCTGCCCGAGCCCGACCACGAGCCGCTGTCCGCGCATCCGTCGGTGAGCGCCGACTTCCTGACGAAGGCCGGTTCCGGCGACATCCACATGCTGCCCGCGATCGAGCGTCTCGACGGCTCCACCGTGCGCCTCGTCGACGGCAGCAGCGTCGAGGCAGACGTGATCGTCTGTGCGACCGGCTACGAGATGCAGTTCCCGTTCTTCGACCCCGACGAGGCCGACCTGCACCCCGACGCCGAGCACCGGTTCCCGCTCTTCAAGCGGATCATCAAGCCGGGTGTCGACCACCTGTTCTTCATGGGCCTGGCCCAGGCGTCACCGACGATCGTGAACCTGGCCGAGCAGCAGTCGAAGCTGGTCGCGAAGCTCCTCGACGGCACCTACCTGCTCCCGTCGGCGGCCGAGCAGGCCGCGATCACGCGTGCCGACGAGGCCGACCACCTCGGCCAGTTCTACGACGCGCCGCGGCACACCATCCAGGTGGACTTCGCCCGCTACTGTCTCGACCTGCACCGCGAGATCGCGGCGGGCGAGGAGCGCGCCGGCGCACGCGTCTAAGCAGCCGGGGCCGACCTGCACCCCGAACCCGCTGGGACGTCCGACAGACGGCCTGCACACGCACGCCGGTTCCCTCGAGCTCAGCGCTGAGCGTCTGGGACTGTGGAAGGGATGTAACCGCCTGTTCCCTGGCCCTCCAACCCCCTGCAGGGGTCGGGAAGTCCATGAACGCGGCGGGTAGCTGGGACCCGTCCACGCGAACTCGCTCACGCGGTCGGCGATGAAGCCGTCCACCGAGACGCCCATCGAGTAGATCAGCATGGCTTCAGGCTCATCACATTGGAGCAACGGACGATGATCCGATGCAGTTCACCATGGAGCCTGGCTTCGGCTCTCCTCCGGCTGCCGGCTGGTCTGCTGCACCTCTGGACCGATCGCGAGACGCAGACTCATCGTCGCGGGCCCTCTCTCAGCCGCCGTCTGCCAGCTGCGAACCGGAGTCCGGCACCGCGCCGCCAGACGGCTCTCCGGTCCCGCGGACGGACAGAGCCTGTTCGAGCCGTTCGATCCGCGACGCGATCGCCGCGAGTGACTCGAGCACTTGCTGGTCGGCCTGCTGCTCCTTCGTCTGCACGGGGACCTCGTCGTCGCGCACAAACAGGGACGCGAGGGCCGCGCTGATAAGGGACAGCAGTACGAAGCCGGTGAGCATCAGCACGACGGAGATGACCGCCCCTGCCACCGTCTGTGGCGTCGCCCCCACGAAGCCCACGGTGGTCAGCAGCGAAACTGCCCACCACAGCCCGCGCCAGTACGAGCCCACGGTCTGGGTCTCGAAGGCGGCGGCTGCGCCGGCCCCCAGGGTCAGGGCGGCGATGCTCATCGCCACAGCGGGCGCCACCCAGCGCCTGGACACCCTCAACGACGCAGGAATCCTCATGAACCCTCCCCTCTGGGCCGACGCCGGGTCCGTTCCACGCTGAGTCGCTGCGGAACGCACCACCGGGAGTCAGCGGCAGCCTCACCCCCATACCATCACGACGAGCCCCGCCCTGACTGTCGCGCCTCCAGGGAACCATGTCTCGTCGGCGTGGCCCATTGGGCTGCGCCAGCCTGTCCGTACTGGCCCCACCAGCCAGCTAGGCGTCGGGTCGACGTTGCCGCCGACTTGGCTGCTTGTCGCGGAGCCGGCGGTGAGCCACCGGCGGCCTGCTTTTGCGGCCTTGGGCGGCGTGGCGACGAGCCGCCGAGCGAACCGAGAGGTACGCGCCCAGAGCCCAGGCGGCGAGGGCGTTGCGATCGGCTATCTCGGCCGCCGTTCGCTTGGCGCGGAACAACCCGGCGCGCGTCACACTGGCGGCCCAGACAGGCGTAGTGGTGGCGGGTGCAGGGCGGTCGCCACGGCGGTTCTGCCACCACGCGTCGGCGTACCGACGGGAGAGCCCGGCCAGCGCCACCAGGCTTGCCTCCAGTAGGTCTGACTCCGCTGCTGAGGCAGGGTCCGGCTCCGAGGAGCTGTCTGCGGGGAGCAGATCGTCCAGGTTGCCGATCACCGGGTGACCGGCATGCACAACATCCTCCACCATGCGGCTTGCCTCTTCCCGTGCCCAGGCGAGGTACTCAACGGGAAGCCCGAACCGCGCAGACGCGAGCGGCTGGATACTGTCGCGGACCAGCATGTTGCGCACGACTCGCTCGTACTGCCGCTTGTTGAGAGCCGGTGCGACGTGCACGTTCAGCCGGCGCACGAGCTCGGTCCCGACCACGCCGAGGGTTTCATTACTCCACCGCGGCGCCTCGACGAGTCGGTCAGCGTCGACGTGGATGAGCGAGCAGAACCGCTCCAGAAGCACCCCTGGCGGTGACCCCGGCTGAGGCACCGTCACCACGTGCACCCGGTCGGCCGGCAGCACGGCGCGCCAGGCCTCGAGCACTCCTGGAAGGTCGTGGCGCAGCCAGAAGGTACGTGCGATGCCCTGCGTACGCCGCCGATCATCACGCACGGAGGCGGCGAACTCCGCGAACGTCAGCGTCCGGCCATTCTTCACCCCCTCCTGCCACGCGGAGAGCACCACCCGGCTGAAGTCACGGGCCGCGACGATCACGTGCACGTCGGCGTCCGGAAAGCTCTGCACCGCCCGACGAGCCTGCCGGGCTGTCGCCAGACTGAGGTGCTCCGACGAGTAGAGCCCCACGGGCAACGGGCTCTGGCGGATGTCGGTCGCCAGCGCGTTCCACTGCCCGATGATGCGGTCGTCTCGCGAGTCGCTGGGGCGACGGCCCATTAGATCCATCGCCGGCAGGCCGAGATACTCGCCCCGATCGGAGACTGGGAGGTGCACGCCCTGCGCCGCGAGGTGGTCGCGGTTGGTCCGCAGCACGCTCTGCAGGTACGTGGACCCGGTCTTGTACAAGCCGATGTGGAGCCAGACCGTACGGGTGCTCGCGCCGCGAGTCATGCCGGGATCCGCCCCCATCTCCGACTGAGCGAGAGGCGCCGGTGCTGCATCATCTGCCACTGTCGGTACCGCTGGTCGAGCACTCGCGAGAGTCGATCGAAGTCCGACCATGAGTCTTGGACTGAGTGGACGGTAACGGCCTGGCAGCGAAGCACTTCGTAGTCTTTGAGGAACGGCCCTGTATCGACGTCGAAGTAGTCACGTGTGAACCGCCGGCCTTCGTCAGTCAGCATCGCTGCAGCGAGGACGCCTCCGAAGCACTCTGCATAGATCTCCGGGCCCGTGATCTCACGGTCACGTAAACGCTGTAGTAGATCCCGTCTCTGGTCACTCTGGAAGACGCCTTCCCGGAACAGGTCACGGCTGAGCAGCCAGCCGACGTACATCCCCGTGTTCAGGTCGGCCTGTCGTGAGTCGAGGCCCTGAGGCCAATCACCGTGGCAGTCGTAGGCGGCTTGCTCGACGATGTATCGCTCGCTCGGGGCCGGTTTGCCTAGAACCCGTTGCCACCAAGTGTGAGACGCCGGGTTGGCCCGGTGGTCGTGCTCATCGCCGTCGGGGTTGTGGATTCGGATCTCCTCGACGAAGCCAGCACGGAAGACAGGCTGTTCACCCTGGGATATCGCGATCGCAAGGTCGTCGACCTCCGCCTCGAGCATCGTCAGGTCGCGGCTCGCGAGGTGTCTCAGTAGACATTCCCGGACCTGCTCGTACGACTCCCCGAGTAGGACTTCAGCGGTGGCGTCAATGCTTTCCTGCAGGGCTTCGCGCTGTTGACGGACGAGGTCGTCGTAGGAGCTCGCGTCAATGTCTGAGTCGGGCTCGATCCCGGTGCCCATATTGGAAAGATGCCGACGGTGCAAGTACCTCGGCCACCGCATCACTCCTGACACAGTGCACCGGCCTGCGTACGCGAGTTTCCGCTCTGAGCCTTGACGAGCGGGGCGGTGTGCCTGGGCAGGCCCATGCGTTTCCCCACTTTCGCTAGTCGCTACCTGGCGATCCCGAAATCGCGGTCGTCGGCAGTAGCGATGCGGTTACCGTAATGCGTTTGCGTCGCCGATTAAATCAAAACGGCGATACGTCCGAAATGCCGCGCGACGAGAACTACTTGGTTAATACGCACAATGGCGGTCAGCGGCTTTGAACCGGCAAGACTTTCGGATATTCGGCATCACCAACAGTCAAGGACCGAACGAGCCGGTCCTGGCGCGCACACGCCCCTCCGGTGCGTGCTGGACGGCGTCATCTACGCCCCGGGGGCCGCGGCCCGGTGTCGTTCGTCGCCTCGAATCCCGCAGGCGTTGTTCACCTCAGGTCTGGGTGCACCATCCATACGTTCGGCTCCCAGTACCGGCCGCGGTCCTGCGACGTGTCGATGACCACCGGCGCCAGGCCCTCGGGGAAGACGTACTCGCCGGACTCGGGAAAGGACATCGCCGTCCACGTCTCCCATTCGTCGACCGTTCCGGTGATCTGTAGCGAGTGCGGCAGCGGGACGGCCACGCGTGCGCCCAGTCGCTCGTGGACCCGCATCCATGGATCGAAGAGCTGACCGTCTTCTCGACGCCAACGGACGTAGCGTTCGATAGCTGTGATCGGATACCGCTGCTTCCACGAGGGTCTTACCGGAGCGATCAGGCGGGTCAGGCCCTGTTGCTCGGCAATCGCCCGCATCGCTTTGAGGAGCTGCGCGGCGAGGCCACGCTCGCGGCCTTCGCGTGGGCTTTCCGCGGCCAGCGCGCACAGCGTGTTCACGGGTTCTCCGGTCCGTACGAACCCGAAGATCTGCTCGATCGCGGCGTCGATACCGTCCGGCAGCGCCGCATCCGAGCCGTCCCACCACAGCGGGCCGGTGTGCCCCTCAGCGACGACCACATCATTGGTTTTGTCGTAGATCACGAACTGGAAGTCGGGCAGGTCCTCGTCCAGATGGCGCCACCAGCGGCCAAGAACGTCGCCGTGCAGGTTGTACTCCGGCCACACCGCCTCATCTGGGATACCCCGTTCCCACAGGTCGGGTCGCTCCGAGGCGGTGTGCACGCTGAATTCCATCCGCCCATCATGGCGAGAAACGCAGGCCTGCGCGCGCGTATATGGCCGTGCAACCAGGGGGAGTCAAGCGATCGCTAGGTGGTGCCCTGGTGATGTCTGTGCGAGGCTATGCAGCCGGGCCACGAAGGAAAGAGTCATGGGAGATGCACGTACACGGATTGAACAGCAGCTGACGAGGCTTCTCCGGCGCGCTCAGCGGGTGCACATCATGGGGAGCCACTCCGAGATCGAACTTGACCGGTCGGCGTATGCGATCTTGTGCCGGCTGGACGACGAGGGGCCTCAGCGGCTGGGCGAGCTTGCCACTGTGTTCGGGCTGGATCCGTCGACGATCACGCGCCAGGTGCAGGCGCTGGAGCGCGCCGGGCTGGCCCGTCGCAGCACCAATCCGCGGGACCGACGGGTCAGCATGCTGTCGCTGACCGAGACCGGGACGGAGGCGGTCCTACGCACGCGTCAGCAACAGCGCGAGAGTTACAGGGAAATGCTGGTGAGTTGGTCCGAGGATGACCTCGAGGTCTTCGCCGGCCTGCTGGAGCAGTACAACGCTTCGGTGAACAAGCTCAGCGCCGCGCGCAGCGACACGTCCTGAGTCCGGCCGCGGTGAAACCTCACCCGTGGTTGACCCGGAACGTCAGTGGCTCTCGTCGCCCTCGAATCCGATAAGCCAGTGGAGTCCATAACGGTCGATCACCTGCCCGTCCGATGCGCCCCATGGCCGCGTCTGCAGGTCATCGACGATATGGCCGCCTTCAGACAGGCGTGAGAACCATTTGCGCAGGGTTGAGGGCGCGGCCGTACGGCACTCGCGCCTTCCTGGTGACCGTCCGCCACGAGGCGTCCGGCACGGCGGAGACGGTGTGGTGCCCGGTGTCCGGGCCTATCGTCGGTGTGGAGAGCGATCCCTGGAGGGCGCCGTGAACACGTCCACCGCCGACAACCACGGTCAGATCGTCATCGCCGGCGCGGGCTACGCCGGGCTGCACGTCGCCTTGCGCCTGTCCAGCCGACTGCGCAACAACCGGGAGGTCGGGCTGACCCTGGTCGACCGACACGACTACCACCAGGCGATCACCGAGCTGCCCCGCGTCGCGGGCGGCACCCGCGCCGCACACGCGGTGCGCATCCCGCTGCGCGACGTGCTGGCCCAGCGGGTCCGCTTCATCCGTTCCGAGATCAACGGTTTCGACCTGGCCAAGAGGCAGCTGTTGACCGGGGCCGGGACGATCGGCTGGAGGTGGCTGGTGCTGGCGCTGGGCAGCAGACCCAATGACTTCGCCATCCCCGGCCTTGCCGAGCGCACCCTGTCTCTGTACTCGACCAGTGACGCCGAGCGGGTGTGGGCGGCGGTCAACCAGACGCTTTCGGCAGCCGCAGCAACCACAGACCCCGAACGGCGGCGTTGTCTGGCGACCGTGGTCGTCGGCGGCGGAGGCGCGACCGGGATCGAGCTTGCCGGCGAGCTGGCCGAGATGCTGCCCGCGGTTGCCCGCCAGCACGGCCTAGCGCCCGACCTGCCCGGCGTACACCTCGTCGAGGCGGGCCCCACGATCCTGGCCGGCTCCTCACCGGAGCTGATCGACAAGGCAACCGGGATTCTTTCCGACCTCGGGGTCCAGGTCCGCACGAACGCGACGATCGCCGCAGCGACCGAGGAGGGCTTCCGGCTCGCCGACGGCCAGCTTGTGGAGGGTGGCGTGTTCGTCTGGGCGGGCGGGCTGAAGGCACCCGACGTGGTCGCGAAGTCTGGGTTGCCGACCGGCCACAACGGCCGGGTCAAGGTCGACCGGTACCTCCGCGTGCTGGACCATCCCGGGGTCTACGTCGCGGGCGACGTCGCCTCGGTGATGGATCCGCGGACCGGACACGCGTTGCCCCCGCTGGCGCAGATCGCGCTGGAGGAAGGCGAGACCGTGGCGCACAACCTGGGCGCAGAGCTGACCGGCAGGGAGCTCGAGGCATTCAGCTTCCACGACAAGGGTTTCGTCGTCTCGGTCGGGAACCGCCGCGGTGTCGCGGACATCGCCGGCATCACCACCGGGGGGAAGCTAGCCCATCTGCTCAAGGACGCCATCGAGTGGGAGTACCGCCAGTCCGTCAGGCACCTGCGCGGCTGGGACC
>CBFGZI010000015.1:0-45716 GCA_965653225.1 uncultured Propionibacteriales bacterium
GTGGGCGCAGCAGGGATCGAACCTGCGACCCCCTCCTTGTAAGGGAGGTGCTCTACCGCTGAGCTATACGCCCCGAGACCGGGCGCGCGACAGCCTAATGTGCGCGAGCTCCGGGGGCCGCGAAGGGGCGGTGTCCGGCCCGGAGGACGGAGACAAGCAAGAACGACCGCTGGCGTCTCGGGTCACCAGCGGCCGTCCAAGATCAATGGAAGCGTGTCCGCGGGCGTTCCGTTAGCGAAACGGCAAGATTTTGCGTTCCGTTTTCGGCTGACTACGCAGAGAGACGGTTCAGCACGGTCTCATAGTCGTCCAAAGCGCGCGCTTCACCCACGCCGTTGACGACGCACCACTGCACGACGCCGGCCTTGTCGATCGCGAACGAGCCGCGGATGGCGGCTCCGAGCCGGTCGTCGAACACGCCGTACGCCGACGCCACCGCGCCGTGCGGCCAGAAGTCGCTGAGCACGGGGTAGTCCAGGCCCTCCTGCTCGGCGTACACGCGCTGGGTGAACATGGCGTCGCACGACACCGCGATCACCTCGGAGTCGTCCCCCTGCAGCCGGGGCAGGGCGTCCCGGATCTCGCACATCTCGCTGGTGCAGATCCGGCTGAACGACCAGGGGTAGAACACCAGCAGCACGTTCTTGCGGTCGCGGTAGTCAGCCAGCGAGACGGTCTGTCCGTGCTGGTCCTTCAGGGCGAAGTCGGGCGCGGTGGCCCCCACGTCGATCGGCATGCGCCACATAGTGCCACTCCGCCGCCTCTGGTTCGTCTGCGGTAGGTCGTGGATTCGCGGCGGGCGGCCGCAGACGAACCGGCTCAGTCGGCGTCGAGCTCGCGCTTGAGGATCTTGCCGGTGGCGTTGCGGGGCAGCTCGTCGAGGAAGCGGACGTCGCGCGGCACCTTGTACCGGGCCAGGTGCGCCTTGACGTGCGCCTTGAGGTCGTCCTCGCTCACGGACTCGGCGTCTCGGAGGACGACGAACGCGCGCAGCCGCTGCCCGAACTGCTTGTCCTCCACCCCGATGGCGGCGGCCTCGACCACCTCCGGGTGCCGGACCAGGCAGTCCTCGACCTCGGCCGGGAAGACGTTCTCGCCTCCGGACACGATCATCTCGTCGTCGCGACCCTCGATGAACAGACGCCCCTCGTCGTCGAACCGGCCGATGTCACCGGTGGCCATCAGGCCGTCGATCACGTCCTTCGAGCCGCCGCCGGTGTAGCCCTCGAACAGCATCGAGTTGCCGACGAAGATGCGGCCCACCTCGCCGGTGGGCACCGGGTTGCCGTCGTCGTCGAGGAGCCGGACGACCGTGCCCATCGGAGGCTTGCCCGACGTACCCGGCGCCTGCCGCATGTCCTTGGGCGAGGCCACCGTGGCCCAGGCGACCTCGGTGGAGCCGTAGATGTTGTAGAGGGTGTCGCCGAACTCGTCCATCCACGACTGCGCCAGGTCGCCGGGCAGCGACGACCCGCTGGCGGCGACGACCTTGACGCTGTGCAGGGAGTAGCCCGAGCGGACGTCCTTGGGCAGCTCCATGATCCGCTGCAGCATCACCGGGATGACCGCGAGCGACTCGCAGCCGTACCGCTGGGTCACCGCGAGGCACTCCTCGGGGTCGAACTTGCGGCGCAGCACCACCGTGGTGCCGAGCAGCATGCTCATCTGCAGGTGGGCCCAGCCCCAGGTGTGGAACAGCGGCGCGGCGATGTGGCAGGTCCAGCCGGTGTGCAGCGGGATCGTCGACAGCAGCGACACGGCGGCGCCGAACGTGCCGCCCTCGCCGCGGGTCGCGCCCTTCGGCGTGCCGGTGGTGCCCGAGGTCAGGATGATGGACCGTCCCTGCCGGCCCGGGACGTTCCTGCCGGCGGTGCTGCCCTGGTCGATCAGCGCGTCGAGCGTGGGCTCGTCGGGCTGCTCGGTCTCGCACCAGGCAAGGACACGCTGGGCGTCGCCTCCGCCGTCGCCGACCATCTCGGCGAACTCCTCGTCGTAGATCACCGCCCGGGGCTTCTCCCGGCCGAGGACCTCGGCGATCTGCGGTCCGGCGAAGGCGGTGTTGAGGTACAGCACGTCGGCGCCGAGCTTGGCCACGGCGACCGTGGCCTCGATGAAGCCTCGGTGGTTGCGGCACATGACCGCGACCCCGTCGCCCTCGCGGATCCCGAGGCCCGCGAGCGAGTCCGCGAGTGCGTTGGTACGGCGGTCGACGTCGCCGAAGGTCAGCGTCCCCCGCTCGTCGATGACCCCGATCTCGTCGGGGTAGCGGGCGGCCAGGGACTGGTAGCCGCCGGCGGGGCCGGTGCCCCAGCGCGCCACCGTGTACGCCAGGCGCCCCAGTGTGGTCGGCCCGAACGGCTGGATCAGGCCGGCTCCGGCGAGCACGGCGAGGCTCTTGGGCCCTTGGACGAGCGCGCGCAGCGGCGCCTCGATGTGTTCTCTGAGCATCAGTTCCTCAACGCCGCTGCTGCGACTTCGGGGCGACCAGCTTGGTCGCCGACCAATCCTTGCCGATCGCGAGACTGCTGGTCGTGGCCAGCCCGGCAGTGGGGGCGGCGTCCGCGACATCGGCGGGGTCGACGTGGCCGTCGCGCCCGACCTTCGGTGTCAGCAGCCAGATCACGCCCCCGTCGACGAGGTCGGTGAGCGCGTCGACGAGACCGTCGACGAGGTCGCCGTCGTCCTCACGCCACCACAGGAGGACGCCGTCCACCACGTCGCCGTGCTCGTCGTCCACCAGCGAGTTGCCCGTGAGCTCCTCGATCGCGACGCGCAGCTCCTCGTCGACGTCGTCGTCCCAGCCGAGCTCCTGGATCACCATGTCGGGCTTGAACCCCAAACGAGAGCCCGCCCCCTTCTGAGCCGCGTCGCCCGCGGTCGCGCTCACGTCGCCTCCTTGTCAGTCCGCCGGTGGGTCCGGTTTCGGACACCATAGTGCGTTCGGCGTGTCGGAGGACACCACTGGGCCGTCAGCTACTACTGATCAGTAGGACGCATGAGGGTGAGTCAACTGGCTACGAGTGCAAGGATGGTGACCCAGGCACCACCCGCGTGCCGAGACGACTGAAAGCCTCCGGCTCGGCGACCCCGTGCCGGCCGTCCAGGGAAGGACACCTGTGGCATCCGGATCCGACCGCCCCGCCGTCATCCACGAGGGCCTGCCCACCCAGCTCCCTGACATCGACCCCGAAGAGACCCAGGAGTGGCTGGACTCCCTCGAGGCGCTGCTGGACGAGCGCGGCAAGTCACGCGCCCGGTTCGTCATGCTCAAGCTGCTCGAGCGGGCACGTGAGAAGCAGGTGGGCGTACCGGCGCTGCGCAGCACCGACTACATCAACACCATCCCGCCCGAGCTTGAGCCGTGGTTCCCCGGCGACGAGGACATCGAGCGGCGCATCCGCGCGTACATCCGCTGGAACGCCGCGGTAATGGTGTCGCGGGCCAACCGCAAGGGCCTCGAGGTCGGCGGGCACATCGCCACCTACCAGTCCGCGGCCAGCCTGTACGAGGTCGGCTTCAACCACTTCTTCCGCGGCAAGGACCACCCCGGCGGCGGCGACCAGGTCTTCATCCAGGGGCACGCCTCCCCCGGCATCTACGCCCGCGCCTTCCTCGAGGGACGCCTCGACGAGGACCGCCTCGACGGCTTCCGCCAGGACGTCTCCCGCGGGCCCGGCAAGGGGCTCACGTCGTACCCCCACCCCCGGCTGATGCCCGACTTCTGGGAGTTCCCCACGGTGTCGATGGGCATCACCGCGATCAACTCGCTCTACCAGGCCCGGTTCAACCGCTACCTGCACCACCGCGGCATCAAGGACACCAGCCAGCAGCGGGTGTGGGCGTTCCTCGGCGACGGCGAGATGGGCGAGCCGGAGTCGCTGGGCGCCATCGGGCTGGCCGCCCGCGAGGAGCTCGACAACCTGACGTTCGTCATCAACTGCAACCTGCAGCAGCTCGACGGTCCGGTCCGCGGCAACGGCAAGGTCATCCAGGAGCTCGAGTCCTACTTCCGCGGGGCAGGCTGGAACGTCATCAAGGTCGTGTGGGGCCGCGAGTGGGACCAGCTGCTCGCCCGCGACGTCGACGGGGTTCTCGTCAACCAGATGAACCGCACCCCCGACGGCCAGTTCCAGACGTACTCGGTGGAGACCGGCGAGTACATCCGCGACCACTTCTTCGGCAGCGACCCGCGGCTGCGCAGGATGGTCGAGCACATGTCCGACGAGGACCTGCGCAAGCTGCCGCGCGGCGGTCACGACTACCGCAAGGTCTACTCCGCGTTCAAGGCCGCGACCGAGCACGTGGGCCAGCCGACGGTGATCCTGGCCAAGACCATCAAGGGGTGGACGATCGACGCGCTCGAGGGGCGCAACGCCACCCACCAGATGAAGAAGCTGACCAAGGACGACCTGAAGAGGTTCCGCGACCGGCTGTTCCTGCCGATCAGCGACAAGTCCATCGACGAGTCCGACGTCGCGCCGTTCTACCACCCCGGTCCCGACGACGACGAGATCGCGTACATGCGTGAGCGGCGTCGCCAGCTCGGCGGCCCGGTGCCGCAGCGCCGCGTCAAGCCGAACCCGGTGAAGCTGCCGGGCGACAAGGTCTACTCCGAGCTGAAGAAGGGCTCGGGCAAGCAGGCGGTGGCGACGACGATGGCGTTCGTCCGGCTGCTGCGCGACCTGGTGAAGGACCCCGAGATCGGCAAGCGTCTCGTGCCGATCGCGCCCGACGAGTACCGCACCTTCGGCATGGACTCGATGTTCCCGAAGGAGAAGGTCTACTCCCCGATGGGGCAGACCTACGACTCCGTCGACCGCAAGCTGCTGCTGGCCTACAAGGAGTCCAAGCAGGGTCAGCTGCTGCACGAGGGCATCAGCGAGGTCGGCGCGATGGGGTCGGCGATCGCGGCGGGCTCGGCGTACGCCACCCACGGCGAGCCGATGATCCCGGTCTACATGTTCTACTCGATGTTCGGGTTCCAGCGCACCGGCGACTGGATCTACGCCATGGCCGACCAGCTCGCCCGGGGCTTCCTGGTCGGCGCGACCGCCGGCCGGACCACGCTTACCGGCGAGGGCCTGCAGCACGCCGACGGGCACTCGCCTCTGCTGGCCGCGACCAACCCGGCCGTGGTGCACTACGACGCCGCGTGGGCGTACGAGCTCAGCCACATCACCCAGCACGGGCTGCAGCGGATGTACGCCGGCACCGACGAGCACCCGCACGGCGAGAACATCATCTACTACCTCACGGTCTACAACGAGCCGGTCGTGCAGCCGGCGGAGCCGGAGAACCTCGACGTCGAGGGCCTGCTGAAGGGGCTCTACCACTACCAGGGGGCTCCTGACGTCAACGGCGAGCACTCGCCGCGCGCGCAGGTGCTGGCCTCCGGTGTCGCGATGCCCTGGGCGCTGAAGGCACAGAAGCTGCTGGCCGACGAGTGGGGCGTCGCGGTCGACGTGTGGTCGGCGACCTCGTGGAACGAGCTGGCCCGCGAGGCCGTGGCCGTGGACAAGTGGAACTTCCGCAACCCGGGTGAACAGCCCCGCACGCCCTACGTGACGTCGAAGCTGCAGGAGGCGCAGGGCCCGGTCATCGCGGCCACCGACTACATGCGCGCCGTGCCCGACCAGATCGCGCAGTGGGTGCCGGGTGACTGGCACTCGCTGGGCACCGACGGGTTCGGCTTCGCCGACACGCGGCCGGCCGCCCGGCGCTACTTCCAGGTCGACGCCGAGTCGATCACGGTCGGAGTGCTGCAGGCGCTGGCGGCTCGTGGCGAGGTCAAGCCCGAGTCGGTCAAGGAGGCGTTCGACAAGTACCGCATCGACGACCCGACCGCAGTGCGGCACGTGAAGCAGGAGGGCGGCGACGCCTGACGGCCCGCAACGGAGGCCGGTCGTGACGAGGTCGCGGCCGGCCTTCTTGCGTCAGGCGGTCTCGACGGCCTCGAGGACGGGCGCGGCCTGGCCGCGGCGGAGGATGGCGCTCCAGCGCTTGCGGCGGTAGGTCGCCGGCGCGGTCTCGGCGACGAACTCGCGCAGGATCCTGGCGAACCGCTCGGGATGGTCGTGGTGCGGGAAGTGTCCCGAGTGGGCAAGCACCTCGACGCGGGCGCCGGGCGCGCTGCGCCGGGCGACCTCGGCGTGGCGCGCCGGGATGATCGAGTCGTGTGCGCCCCAGACGACGCACATCGGCATGTGCTCGGTGAGGTAGGCGCGATCCGTCATCGTGACGATTTGTCCGCGCCAGTCGATCACGCCGCGGGTGACGTGGCGCAGTGCGGTGCGGGTGGCGGCGTCACCCATCCGGTCGTAGATGTCGGCGAGCTCGTGCGCGTCACGAAAGCAGGACAGGCCCGTGCGCGAGAGCGCGCGCAGCGCCGTACGACCCAGCGCGCGGGCCGGCGCCGTCGTCAGCGCCTCGACGGCAAGGCCCGCGCCGGGCAGCGTGAGCGCCTTCAGCAGCGACGACACGTCGGGCCCGAAGCCGCCGGGGGCCACCAGGCAGAGGCGCTCGGTGCGCTCGGGGAACTGGTAGGCGAACTGCATCGCCACTCCCCCACCGAGGCTGTGCCCGACGACCGTCACCCTCTCGATGCCCAGCACCGCGAGCAGGTCGCGCATCCCGTTGGCGTAGCCGGCGACACTGTAGTCGGCGCGCGGCTTGTCGGACTGGCCGTGACCCAGCAGGTCGGGGGCGATCACGGTGAAGTGCTTGCTCAGCCTGGACAGCACCGGGTCCCACGTGTGGTGGTCGCAGCCCAGTCCGTGCAGGAGCAGCAGGGCCGGGCCGCTGCCGGTCTTGACGTAGGCCCGCCGGTGGCCGTGGACCACCACGGTCTCTACGTCGTATGTGTGCTGTGTCACGGGTCGCGTTATACCCTCGCCCCCTTGGATTACACCTGCGAAACCTTCCGGTTCTGCGGCGATTCGGGGTTGACTTTCGGGCGTGTTTCTGCCCTCCGCTCAGCCGAACAGGTCCGCCGCCCGGCGCGTGTTCACCACCCGCTCCGGCTCGATGCCCAGCTCGACCGCGCGGGCGCAGCCGTAGTCGAGGAAGTCCAGCTGGCCGGGCGCGTGCGCGTCGGTGTCGATGCTGAACATGCAGCCGGTCTCGTACGCCAGGCGGATCAGCCGGCTCGGCGGGTCGCGCCGCTCCGGCCGGGAGTTGATCTCGACCGCCACCCCGAAGCGACGGCAGGCCTCGAACACCACGTCGGCCTCGAACTGCGACTCCGGCCGCTTGCCACGCCCCCCGGTGATGAGGCGGCCGGTGCAGTGACCGAGCACGTCGACGTGCGGGTTGGCGACCGCGGTGACCATCCGCCGGGTCATGTCGTCGCTGTCCATGCGCAGCTTGGAGTGCACCGAGGCCACCACGACGTCCAGCTCGGCGAGCAGGTCCTCCTGCTGGTCCAGCGAGCCGTCCTCGAGGATGTCCACCTCGATGCCGGTGAGGATTCGGAACGGCGCGAGCTCGTCGTTCAGCTCGGCCACCACGCCGAGCTGCTTGCGCAGGCGTTCGACGGACAGGCCGTTGGCCACCGTCAGCCGGGGCGAGTGGTCGGTGAGCGCCAGGTAGTCGTGGCCGCGGGCGACCGCGGCCTCGGCCATCTCCCGGATCGGGCTGCCGCCGTCGGACCAGTCCGAGTGGCTGTGCAGGTCGCCGCGCAGCCGCGACCGCATGGCCTCGCCGCCCTCGGCCAGCCGCTCCGGCGCCTGCTCGCGGAGCTTGGCCAGGTACGCCGGTACGTCGCCGTTCACCGCCTCGGCCACCACCTGGGAGGTGGTCTTCCCGACGTTGGCGATCTCGGTGAGCGTGCCTGCCGCGGCCCGCGCCGCGATCTCGTCGGGTTCAAGCGCCTCCAGCGCCCACGCGGCCTTGCGGAACGCCCGCACCCGGTAGGTGGGGGCCAGCTCGCGCTCCAGCAGGTTCGCGATCTCCTTCAGCGCCGCCACCGGGTCCATGCACGCATCCTGCACCGGCCGTGCCGTCCGCCCCTTCCCGGGGCGGATGGACGCCTACCACGGCGCGTACGCCCCGGGAAGCGCCCGCCAGACCCGGTTACATGGCTTGCGGGCCCAGGCGCGCGGCGCGGCCGCCAGCCGGTCTCGGCGGCTAGGCTCGCAGCGTGCCCAGGCGTAACGCCGTGGTCCAGCGGCTGAAGAACGCGGTCGGCGACGTCGGCCAGGCCGCGCTGGCGCGGATGGAGCGCGATTTGCCCTGGTTCGGCCAGCTCAGCGCCGAGGATCGGTCCTGGATCGGGCTGATCGTGCAGGCCGGCGTCAACTCGTTCATCTCCTGGTACCGCGAGCCCGGCGGGGCCGAGGCGATCACCGCCGACGTGTTCGGCACCGCCCCCCAGGCCCTGACCCGCGTGGTGACGTTGCAGCAGACCGTCGAGATGGTGCGCATGTCCTTCGACGTCGTCGAGGAGGAGGTCGCGGCCGTCGTCGACGAGGAGGACGTCGCCGGCGTCCGCGAGGCGATCAACCGCTACGCCCGCGAGGTCGCGTTCAGCGCCGCCGAGGTGTACGCGCGGGCCGCGGAGATGCGCGGTGCCTGGGACGCGCGGCTCGAGGCGCTGGTCGTCGACTCGGTGCTACGCGGCGAGGCGGACGAGGCGGTCCGCTCGCGCGCCGCCGCTCTCGGCTGGAGCAGCGACAACCGGGCGGTGGTCGTGCTCGGCCGCACACCCGAGCCGGACGAGGGACCCTCCGGCGGCGAGTCGCACGTCGAGGCGATCCGGCGCCGCGCCCGCCAGCACGACATGGACGCCCTGTGCGCGGTGCAGGGTGACCGGCTCGTCGTGGTGCTCGGCGGCGTCGTGGACGCCGACAAGGCCGCCGGGGTGATCACGGAGTTCTTCGGCCCCGGTCCGGTCGTGGTGGGGCCGGTCGTCCAGGACCTGCTGGTCGCCGGCGCCTCGGCCCGCGCTGCGGTCGCCGGGCTGCGCGCGGCCAAGGGCTGGCCCGACGCGCCGCGGCCGGTGTCCAGCGACGACCTGCTGCCCGAGCGGGCGCTCGCCGGCGACGGCCACGCCCGGCGACGGCTGGTCAGCGACGTCTACACGCCGCTGGCCACCGGAGGGTCGGCGCTGCTGGAGACGGTGGCGGCGTTCCTGGAGGAGGGCGGGTCCATCGAGGCCACCGCAAGGCACCTGTACGTGCACCCCAACACGGTCCGCTACCGACTGCGCCGGGCGACCGAGCTCACCGGCCTGAGTCCCACGGCCCCACGTGACGGATACACCATCCGGCTGGCCTTGACGCTGGGCCGACTTCTTGCTACCGAGACCTCCCCGCAACCTCCTTTGTAGGGTTCCCACAACTGAGCCGCGAGGAATTCGTCTCAGCTTGGCAAGCGATGTTCGGTTCCAACAGGGCAAGGTAGTACGCGTGCTTGTTGTAGTCGCACCTGGTCAGGGGGCCCAGCGCCCCGGATTCCTCGCGCCGTGGCTGAAGGACCAGACCTTCACCGACAGACTCAACTGGCTGTCGGCGGTGGCCGGTCTGGACCTCACCTACTACGGCACCGAGGCCGACTCAGACACCATCCGCGACACCGCCGTCGCCCAGCCGCTGCTGGTCGCGTCGGGGATGCTCGCCGCGCTGTCGCTGTTTCCCCACCCCGCCGACGCGTTCGGCCGGGTCGGCGCCGTAGCCGGGCACAGCGTCGGCGAGATCACCGCCGCGGCCGGCGCCCGCGTGATGACCGCCGAGCAGGCGATGGTCTTCGTGCGGGAACGCGGTCGCGGGATGGCGGAGGCAGCCGCCCGTACCGCCACCGGAATGTCCGCGGTCCTCGGCGGGGACCGCAAGGAGGTGCTGGCCAAGCTCGAGGAGCACGGCCTCACCGCGGCCAACGACAACGGCCCCGGCCAGCTTGTGGCCGCCGGCACCAAGGAGCAGCTCGACGCGCTCGAGCAGGACCCGCCGGAGAAGGCCCGCGTCAAGGCGCTCCCGGTGGCCGGTGCGTTCCACACCGAGCACATGGGCAGTGCGGTGGACACGCTCGCCGGGTTCGCTCGGGCGATCTCCACCCACGACCCGCGCACGCGGCTGCTCAGCAACCGCGACGGCGAGGTCGTGCACCACGGTCGTGAGGTGCTGGAGCGCCTGGTCAACCAGGTGCGCAGCCCGGTCCGCTGGGACCTGTGCATGCAGACCATGGCCGACCTCGGCGTCACCGGCATGATCGAGCTGCCGCCGGCCGGCACGCTCACCGGCATCGCCAAGCGCGGGCTGAAGGGCGTCGAGACCTTCGCGCTGGACACTCCCGACCAGCTCGACGAGGCCCGCGCGTTCGTGGACAAGCACGGCACGGCCTCACCACTGGACACCACGGCGACCTGGCGGCTCCTGGTCGCACCTGCCAAGGGAACCTTCCACACGTCCGACCGCCCCGACGTGGGCAGCAGCCTCGAGCCCGGCGCGAGCGTCGGCGAGGTGTACAGCCTGCGCGACGCGCTGCCGGTGGTCGCCCCACACGGCGGCAGCATCGTGGAGTGGCTGGTCGAGGACGGCGACCTCGTCTCCCCGGGCCAGCCACTGGTCCGCCTAGACCCGGAGGGTCAGAGCTCATGAGCACCCAGCTGCAGAACTCCACCGGCGCCCCCCACGCGCGCATGCTCGGCGTCGGCGCGTACCGGCCGAGCCAGGTCGTGACCAACGAGGACGTCTGCCGGTACATCGACTCCAGCGACGAGTGGATCCGCGCCCGCTCCGGCATCGTCGAGCGCCGCTTCGCCGAGCCGCACGAGACCGTGCAGATGATGTCGGTCAGCGCGGCCCGTGCGGCGCTGGAACAGGCCGACATCCACCCGCAGCAGATCGGCTGCATCGTCGTCGCCACGGTGTCCCACCTCCTGCAGACACCTGCGGTGGCCACCCTCATCGCCGAGGAGCTCGGCGCCACTCCCGCCGCGGCCTTCGACATCTCCGCGGCCTGCGCCGGCTTCTGCCACGGCGTCGCGCTCGCCTCCGACATGATCCGCGCCGGCACGTCGAAGTACGTGCTCGCGATCGGCGTCGAGCGGCTGTCCGACATCACCGACCGCACCGACCGGAGCACGGCGTTCATCTTCGCCGACGGCGCCGGCGCTGCGGTGATCGGACCGTCGGAGGAGAACGGCATCGGCCCCGTGGTGTGGGGCTCCGACGGCGACAAGTTCGACCTCATCCGGCAGAAGGAGTCCTGGATGGACGTCCTCGTGTCGGACAAGCCCTCGATGCCGCACCTGCGGATGGAGGGCAACCCGGTGTTCCGGTGGGCGTCGTACGAGATGGCCAAGGTGGCCCGCGAGGCGCTCGACCGGGCGGGGATCACCGTCGACGACCTCGACGCGTTCATCCCGCACCAGGCCAACATGCGCATCACCGACGCCATGGCCCGCGCCCTGAAGCTTCCCGAACACGTCGCGGTCGCCCGCGACATCAGCTACCAGGGCAACACGTCGGCGGCCTCGATTCCGCTGGCGATGGACCGGATGCAGCGCGACGGCACGGTCAAGAGCGGCGACACCGCGCTGCTGATCGCGTTCGGCGCCGGCCTCGCCTACGCCGCGCAGGTCGTCACCGTCCCCTAGCGTCACCCCCAGAGTTTCCGCGGACGACGCGGATGTCCTGACCCAGCAAACCCACGAAGGAGTAGCACACATGCCGACCACCGAAGAGATCCGCACCAGCCTGGCCGACATCGTCAACGAGGTCGCCGGCATCCCCGCCGAGGACGTCCAGATGGACAAGTCCTTCGTCGACGACCTCGATGTCGACTCGCTGTCGATGGTCGAGGTGGTCGTCGCGGCCGAGGAGAAGTTCGACGTGAAGATCCCCGACGACGAGGTCAAGAACCTCAAGACCGTCGGTGACGCCGTCGCCTTCATCGAGCGCGCCGGCTCCTGAGCGCCGTACGCCCGGGCGTTCGCCTCGGCTCCACGTACAGACCCACCGCAGATGAGAAGGTGACACAGCAATGAGCAGCACCCGCGTCGTCGTAACCGGCCTCGGCGCCACCACCCCTCTCGGTGGAGACGCGACGGGCACCTGGGACGCCATGCTGGCCGGCACATCCGGTGCCACCACGCTCACCGACGACTGGGCGGAGAGCCTCAACGCCCGGGTGGCGGCCAGGGTGGCCGTGGAGCCGATGGAGGTCCTCGAGCGCGTCAAGGCGCGCCGGCTCGACCGGTCCGGGCAGTTCGCCGTGGTCGCGGCCAAGGAGGCCTGGGCCGACTGCGGCCTGGACGAGGGCGAGATCGACGCCGAGCGGCTGGGCGTGGCGATCGCCTCGGGCATCGGCGGCGTCACCACGCTGCTGAACAACTACGACTCGCTGAAGGAGAAGGGACCCCGCCGGGTCTCCCCGCTCGCGATCCCGATGCTGATGCCCAACGGCCCGGCGGCCAGCGTCGGCCTGGTCATCGGCGCCAAGGCCGGCGTGCACACGCCGGTGTCCGCGTGCGCGTCGGGCAACGAGGCCATCTCGCACGGGATCGACATGATCCGTCTCGGCCGCGCCGACGTCGTCGTGGTGGGTGGCACGGAGGCCGCGATCCACCCGCTGCCGATGGCGGCGTTCGGGCAGATGCAGGCGCTGTCGCGGCGCAACGACGACCCGACGGCCGCGTCCCGTCCCTGGGACCGCGACCGCGACGGGTTCGTCCTCGGCGAGGGCGCGGCCGTGCTCGTCATCGAGTCGGCCGAGCACGCCGAGAAGCGCGGCGCCAAGGTCTATGCCGAGGTCGCCGGAGCCGGCATCACCGCCGACTCCCACGACATCGCCCAGCCCGACCCCAAGGGCTACGGCGCCACCCGCGCGATGAAGATGGCGCTGCGCGAGTCGAACATGAAGCCCGACGAGGTCGCGCACATCAACGCGCACGCGACGTCCACGCCGCTCGGCGACGTGGCCGAGGTCAAGGCCATCGAGGCGACGCTGGGCGACGCCGCCCAGGGCTGCGTGCTCACCTCGACCAAGTCGATGACGGGGCACCTCCTCGGGGCCGCCGGCGCGCTGGAGTCACTGGCCACCATCCTCGCGCTGCACCACCGCATCGTGCCGCCGACGATCAACCTCGACAACGTCGACGACGAGGTCACCCTCGACATCGCGCGCGAGCAGCGCAAGCTGCCCGACGGAGCGCTGGCCGCCCTGAACAACTCGTTCGGCTTCGGCGGTCACAACGTCGCGTTGGCCTTCCGTTCTGTCTGAGCCGCTCCCCGGCGGGCGTGTGGGATCAGACGACCTAGACGACCTGGTGGAGCCACCGCACCGGCGCGCCCTCACCGGCGTGGCGGAAGGTCTCGAGCTCGTCGTCCCAGGGGCGGCCGAGAAGCAGCTCGATCTCGATCTCCAGGCTGGTCTCGCCCTGCGCGGCCTTGGCGGCGACGGCCTTGAGCCGGTCCTCGGGGATCATGATGTCGCCGTGCACGCCGGTCACGGCGTGGAAGACGCCGAGCGCCGGGGTGTAGGAGTACCGCGCGCCCTCGTTGCCCGCGCTCGGCTCCTCGGTGATCTCGAACCGCAGGTGGCTCCACCCGCGCAGGGCGGACGCCACGCGGGCGGCGGTGCCCACGTCACCCTGCCAGGAGAACTCCGCGCGGTAGGCGCCGGTGGCCGCGGGCTGCGGGATCCAGGACAGGCTTACGGGCGCGCCAAAGACGCCGGCGACGGCCCACTCCACGTGCGGGCACAGCGCCGACGGTGCGGAGTGCACATAGAGCACTCCTCGGGTTGCCACACGACTGGTCACCAGGACCCCTCCTCCAAGGCTCGAGGTTCGCCTTCCCCAGCGGCCTCGCCTGCGTTGGAGCGGTCCGTGTGGCGGTCCAGCCACAGCTCGATGTCCCATTGTGCACGACAGGTCACTTCTACACCAGCAGGCACAGTGATCCCAGAGGGTGACCGGCGTGTCGACGCCAGGCGGCGCCTGGCAGGATTGCGCGGAGGCATGCCGGCCGAGAGGGGAAAGCACCCGTGACGCCCGACCAGGACGAGTTCCGCCGCCGCGCTCTACGCGCAGCGCTGACGGTGGCGGGCATCGCGGTCGTCATCGGGCTGGTCATCGGCGGGATCACGGCCGGCGTCGTCAACATGACCGGGCTGGTCCCCGACGCACCGGCCAGCCCCACGCTCCCCACGCCGGGCCTCAACGACAAGGACGAGCTGCCGACGCCCTCCCTGCTGCCGACGACCACTCCCTCAGCTCGCGCGACCGCCTCGGGGAAGGACACGTCGGGCGTGGTCGACACGCCGTCGCCGACGCCGTCCCACAAGCACAAGCAGCGCAAGCACCGCAACAGCTCCGCCATCTCGCTGCAGGCCAGCGACGGCTCGGTCGCGGAGTTCGAGGAGGTCACGCTCAGCGGCACCTACCCCGGCGCCAACGGCACCACGTTGCAGGTCCAGCGGCTCGAGGGTGGCTCGTGGACCTCGTTCCCCACGTCCGCCACCGTCGACGGCGGTCGTTTCAGCACGTTCGTCGCCAGTGGTGAGCGGGGCGAGAACGAGTTCCGGGTTGTCGACCCGGGCAACGGCGAGACCTCCAACGTCGTGTCGTTCAACGTCTCCTGACGCGCGGCGCCCCTTCCGAGCCCCCGGCGACCCTGGTGGGCCTACCCGTCGCCGTCGGCGAGGTGGGCAGCCAACCCGGTCGTTCCCGGCGAGACCTCCGGCCGCAGCACGAGGTCGTGGTCGTAGTCGCCGCCGTTCTGCGTGCGGTACGCCAGCGGCCGGTCGTGCTCCAGTGACGCCAGCCGGGTGCGCAGCCGCGACACCGCGGCGGCGTACTCCCCCGGCCCGACCCGGTCGGCACCGTGGACCGCCAGGGGTGGCAGCACCGACATCCCGGCGTACCAGAGCGTGCCGTGCAGCAGCGGGAACAGCATCTGGTCGAGCTGGCCGTTGATGCCGCGTGGGCCGAGCGGCGCCTGCGGGCTGCCGGCGGTCACGACCACCAGCGCACGCTTGCCGGCCAGCTGCCCCTCCCCGTAGCGCAGCGTGCGCCCCGGGTTGCGCGGGTCGGTGACGCCGTAGGCGAACCCCTTCACGAACACCCGGTCGAACCAGCCCTTCAGGATCGCCGGCATGCCGGCCCACCACAGCGGGAACTGCAGCACGACCGCGTCCGCCCACTCGAGCTTGGCCTGCTCGGCCCGGATGTCCGCGCTCAGCGAGCCGCTGCGGTGCGCCTGCTGCGAGGCGCGGGTGACCACCAGCGGCCGGTCGGCCTCGTGCGCGGTGAAGTCGTCGGCATCGACCGTGGGCTTCCACTTCATCGCGTACAGGTCCGACGACCGGTGCTCGTGCCCGAGCTCGGCCAGGGCGCGCAGCCCCTCGTCGCGCAGCGCACCGCTCAGCGACCGCGTCTCGGGATGGGCGAAGATCCACAGCACTCTCATGCACCCAGGCTGCGCCGCCGGGTGTACCGGCACCAGTGGCCGGATGGCCAACATGTGCAAGAATCAGGCCATGGGCTGGTCGGGGCACGACGGTCGGCACCGGGTGGCGGTGCTCGTCCGGCACGGCGTGATGCCGATGGAGCTCGGTCTGGTGCACCAGATCTTCGGCGCGGCCGCCGGCAGCGACGGCGCTCCGCTGTACGACGTGGTCACCTGCGCGTCGTCGCCCGGGCCGGTGCGCACCGACGCCGACTTCGCCATCGACGTGTCCCACGGGCTCGACGTGCTCGCCGACGCCGACACCGTGGTCGTGCCCGCCTCGCACGAGCAGGACGACACCGACCACACCGACGGCACCGCCGACGCCGACGGCTCAGCCGGCCTCACACCGGAGCTGGCGGGGGCGTTCGCGCGGCTCCGACCGGGCGCCCGCGTCGCGTCGATCTGTACCGGCGCGTTCGTGCTCGCCGCGGCAGGTCTGCTGGACGGCCGGCGGGCGACCACACACTGGCAGTCGGCCGAACGGTTCCGGCGGCGCTTCCCGGCGGTCGACCTCGATCCCGACGTGCTCTACGTCGACGAGGGTGACGTGCTCACCTCGGCCGGAGAGGCCGCGGGCATCGACCTGTGCCTGCACCTGGTCCGGCGTGACCACGGCGCCGCGGTCGCCAATGCAGTGGCCCGGCGCACGGTGGTGCCCCCGCACCGGGAGGGCGGGCAGGCGCAGTACATCCGCCTGCCGGTCCCGGACACGCGGCAGTCGTCGACCGGACGCGCCCGGGCCTGGGCGCTGGCCCACCTCGACCAGGCTCTGACCCTGCAGGAGATGGCCGCGTGCGAGTCGATGAGCGTGCGCACGTTCACCCGGCGCTTCCGCGAGGAGGTCGGTGACTCGCCCCTGCAGTGGCTGTCGGCGCGGCGCCTGGACCGGGCGCGCGAGCTGCTGGAGGACAGCGACCTCCCGGTCGAGGCGGTGGCCGCCCGTTCCGGCTTCGGCACAGCGGCGTCGCTGCGCCAGCACCTGCACACGGTGCTGGGGCTGTCGCCCAGTGCGTACCGCACGACCTTCCGCGGCGAGCGGTGACGGTTGCTGACGGCTAGCCGGCGAGCACGGTCAGGGCGCCCGGAAGAACCCGGGCGGTCACCGGCGGGGCGGTGATCTGCTCGCCGTCGCCGTAGACGAGGACGTCGTCGACCTCGACGGAGACCTCCCGTCCACGCAGCAGCCGCACCTCGTCGAGGCCGGTGTGGGTGCCGGCGTACAGCCTCGGCATCGAGCGGACCAGCCGGACGCGGGAGGCAGCGGCGACGAACACGACGTCGAGCAGCCCGTCGTCGAGCACCGCGCCGGGCGCGACGTGCATGCCCGCTCCGTAGTAGCCGGAGTTGGCGACCACGACGGTGAACCCCACCCACGCGTGCTCGGCGCCGTCGACGACGACCCGGAAGCGCTTCGGGGAGAAGCCCGCGATGGCGCGCACCGCAGCGTACGGGTACTGCAGCCGGCGCGGGAGCCGGTGCGCGGCGTCGACGATCTCGGAGGCTCGCGAGTCGACCCCCGCGTACACGCTGCCGACCACCACTCGGCCGGCCACGTCGATCGCGTCGACCTGTCTCGGCTCGCTGTGCAGCAGCGTGGCCGCGACCGCGTGCGGGTCCTTGCTCAGCCCGAGCTGGCGGGCGAAGTCGTTGCCGCGTCCGGCGGGCACGATGCCGAGCACGCCCTTCGCCGCCGACACCGGTCCCGCCAGCGAGCCGACCATCCCGTCGCCGCCGACGGCGACCACCACCTGGCCCGAGGCGACGGCGTCGGTGACGAGCCGCTCGCAGGCCTGGCGGCCCGGGCTGTAGGTGACGGTCACCTCGGCGCCTGCCTCGCGCAGCAGCCGGGCCACCGGCACGACCGCCGCCGGCGCCGCTCCCCCGCCCGACGCCGGGTTGACGAGCAGATGGAACGACCTCACGGGATCAGCACCCCGGGGTTGAGCACACCCTCGGGGTCGATGCGCTCCTTGACCGCACGCAGGATCTCGACACCGACCTCGCCGATCTCGTGCGCCAGCCACGGCTTGTGGTCGCGCCCGATCCCGTGGTGGTGGGTGATGGTGGCGCCGGTTGCGACGATCGCCTCGGAGGCGGCCGTCTTGGTGGTGGCCCACTGGGTGAGTGGGTCGTCGAGCTCCTTGGCGGCGACGGTGAAGTACAGGGAGGCGCCGTTCTCGTACACGTGCGAGATGTGGCAGAGCACGATCGCCGGGGCGCCCTGCTCGGCCATCGAGTTCTCGAGCGCGCCCTTCACCTCGGCGTACACGCTGTGCAGGCGCGACCAGAACGTCGCGGTCTCCAGGGTCTCCACCAGCACGCCCACGTCGAGCAGTGCGTCACGCAGGTAGGGGCCGTGGAAGCGGCCGTCCGCCCAGGCCCGTCCCGGCGCCTCGCCCAGGTCGCTGCCGCCCAGGCCGGTCAGTGTCTCGTGCACCAGAGACCGCATCGCGTCGACGCGGGCCTGCTCGCCCTCGTAGCCGGCCACCAGCAGGCACCCGCCGGCGCCGTCGGCGCCCACCGCGTCGGGGTCGGCCAGGTTGACCGAGGTCTCGGCCTCGTCGGACAGCCTCAGCACGGTGGGGTTCGCGCCGGACTGCGCGAGACGGCGTACGGCGTCGGCGCCGTCCACGAACGACGGGAACCGCCAGCCCTCGTACGCCCGCACGGCCGGTCGCGGCCGTACCCGCACCGTGCACGCGGTGATGATTCCGAACGCGCCCTCCGAGCCCATCACCAGCTCGCGCAGGTCCGGTCCGGCGGCACTGGCCGGTGCGCTGCCGAGCTCCAGCGCGCCCAGCGGGGTGGCCACGCGCAGGCCCATGACCAGCGCGTCGAACCGGCCGTAGCCGGAGGACGCCTGGCCGCTGGAACGGGTGGCGGCGAACCCGCCGATGCTGGCGTACTCGAAGGACTGTGGGAAGTGGCCGAGCGTCAGGCCGTGCTCGCCCAGCAACCGCTCGGCCTGGGGGCCGAGCAGCCCGGCCTCGAGCACCGCCGTGCCCGACTCCTCGTCCACCGAGACCAGCCGGTCGAGCCGGCCGAGGTCGACCGCGACCACGCCGGCGAACCCGTCGCGCCTGGCGGCCAGGCCGCCGACGACCGAGGTGCCTCCCCCGAACGGGACGAGCGCGACGCGGTGCCGCCCGCACACCTGCGTGACGGCGACGACCTGGTCGTGGTCGGCGGGACGCAGCACGGCGTCGGGCGCGTCGGAGCCGTCGCCGGAGCGGAGCCGCAGCAGGTCGGGCGTCGACTTGCCGCGGGTGTGCAGGAGCCGGGTCCGCCGGTCGACCAGCACGTGCTCGGCGCCAATCTCGGACTCGAACGCCCGCAGCACCTCGGCGGGCAGCCCCGGCTCGGGCAGGCGCACCTCCTCCTCGGCCACCCCCGGCGCGTCCGCCACCGGCCCGAACGCCGCCTCCACCAGCCCACGCGCCGACGCGGAGAGGGGCTCGTCGTGCCCGGGGTCGCCCCAACGGGAGAAGTGCATCGAGTCGCTCATGCGGTACAGTGTTACAGATGTCGTCACTTCGTAACACCCCCGCTCCGGACGACACCCTGCTCGACGCCGCCCGCGACTGCCTGCTCGCGGTCGGCTGGAAGCGCACCACGCTGACCGAGGTGGCCCGGCGCGCGGGGGTGTCGCGGATGACGATGTACCGCCGGTGGACCGACATGCAGACGCTGATGGCCGACCTGATGACGCGGGAGTGGTCCTCGATCGGCGCCCAGGCACAGCTGCCGGGATCGGGCGAGACGCCGACCGCGGCGGGTGTCAGCGACGCCGTGGTCGCGGCGGCGAACGCGCTCCGCGACAACTCCTTGTTCCGCAAGGTCGTCGACGTCGACCCCGAGCTCCTGCTCACCTACCTGATCCAGCGACGCGGCCGCACCCAGGACACGCTGCTGCAGCTGCTCGAGGCAGGCATCCGCGGCGGACAGGCGTCCGGTTCGATCCGCGACGGCGACCCCGCGGCGATGGCGCGCAGTGTCGTGCTGGCGGCGCACGGCTTCGTGCTGTCCGCGGCGACGATGACCGACGCCGTCTCCGTCGACACGCTGGCCGACGAGCTGCGGCTGATGCTGGAGAGGTACCTGCACCCGTGACCGGCAACACCGCAACCCCGCCCGACGCGACCGCGCTCAACGCCGGGCGACGCACCCGTGAGCTGCACGAGGCGCTCGACGGCCGCGTCTTCGACGTTCTCGTCGTCGGCCTCGGCGTGACCGGTGCCGGAGTCGCCCTCGACGCCGCGTCGCGTGGGCTCAGCGTGGTCGCCGTCGAGGCGCACGACCTCGCGTTCGGCACCTCCCGGTGGAGCTCCAAGCTCGTGCACGGAGGCCTGCGCTACCTCGCGCACGGCGAAGTCGGCATCGCCCGCGAGAGCGCCGTCGAACGCGGGATCCTGATGACGCGCACCGCGCCGCACCTGACCCGTCCGCTGCCGATGGTGCTGCCCCTGCTGCCGACGGTCTCGCGCGGCCAGGCCGCTCTCGCCGCTGCTGGCTTCCTGGCCGGCGACGCGCTGCGGCTGTGCGCAGGGACGCCGCGCGAGACGCTGCCCCGCCCGCGCCGGCTGGGGGTGACCGAGACGCTGGCGCTCGCGCCGGCCGTGCGCCGGGGAGGGCTGCGCGGCGGGCTGCTCTCCTGGGACGGCCAGCTCGAGGACGACGCCCGGCTGGTGGTCGCGCTGGCCCGTACCGCGGCCGGGCACGGGGCCCGCATCCTCACCCGCACCCGCGTCACTAGCCTCGACGGCGACGGCGCGCGGGTGCGCGACGAGCTCACCGGGCAGGCCGGCGAGATCAGGGCGCGTGCCGTGGTCAACGCGGCCGGTGTGTGGGCCGGCGACCTCGTCGACGAGGTGGACCTGCGGCCGTCGCAGGGCACGCATCTGGTGTTGCGCAGTGCCTCGCTGGGTGAGCCGCGGACGGCGGTCATGGCCCCGGTGCCCGGCACGACCAACCGGTTCGTGTTCGTGCTCCCCCAGCACGACGGCCGGACCTACGTCGGACTCACCGACGAGCCGACGACCGGACCGGTGCCCGACGTGCCGACACCGACCGAGGTCGAGATCGGTTTCCTGCTCGACGTCATCGGAGCCGCGCTCGAGCGTCCGATAACCCGGGACGACGTCGTCGGCAGCTTCGCGGGCCTGCGCCCGCTGCTGCGGTCCCGCGGCGACACCGCCGACCTGTCGCGCCGGCACGCGGTGCTGACCGCACGCTCGCGCGTGGTCACGGTGGTCGGCGGCAAGCTCACCACCTACCGGCGGATGGCGCAGGACGCCGTCGACGCCGCGGTGGCAACGGGAACGCTGCGCGCCGGACCGTGCGTGACCTCGTCGCTGCCGATGGTGGGTGCGGCCGACCGCACGGCCCTGCAGCGGGTCGAGGCTCCGGAACGCCTGGTCCGCCGCTACGGCACCGAGGCCGCGTTCGTGGCCAGAGACCCGGCCCTGCTGCGGCCCTGCGCCGACGGCGTCGCCTGCACGCCGGCCGAGCTGGCCTTCGGGGTGACCCATGAGGGCGCCCTCTCCGTCGGCGACCTGCTGGACCGCCGTACGCGCGTGGGCCTGGTCGCAGAAGATCGCGCCCGAGCGGAGCACGCGGCGGCCGACGCCCTCGGTTCGTCTGCGGTCTGACTCCGCGGAACACCCGAGCAACCGCAGACGAACCGCGTGGGTGGGTCTAGCGTCACAAGCGTCAGGTCGCCGAGAACAGGGAGGACACGGCGATGACTGGACGCATTGTGCACTTCGAGATCCCGTTCGACGACGGCGACCGGGCTCGCAGCTTCTACAAGGACGCGTTCGGCTGGTACGTCCAGCACATCCCCGACATGGACTACACGATGGTCACGTCGGGCCCGACCACCGAGCAGGGCATGCCCAGCGAGCCGGGGTTCATCAACGGCGGAATGCTCGGACGCGAACTCGCGCCCTCCGCCGGCCCGGTGATCACCGTCGACGTGGACAGCATCGACGCCGCGCTGGAGCGGATCGAGAAGCTCGGCGGCGCGACCGTGCTCGCCAAGCAGCCGGTGGGGAGCATGGGCTTCGCCGCCTACTTCAAGGACCCCGAGGGCAACGTGCTGGGCCTGTGGGAGAGCGCCTCCGGCTGAGCCGGCGGACGACTCTAGGTGACGGACGCGCCGCTCACCGTGAACCACACGGACTTGTCGTCCTGCTGGTAGTCGACGCCCCACGTGTCGGCCAGGTGCGCCACGATCGCCAGCCCACGCCCCTGCTCGGCGACCGCACTCGCCTCCCGTGGGTAGAGCTCGGAGACGTGACCGTCGCTCACGACGACAGTGAGGTCCGGATGCGCGTACTCGGCCTTGATCGTGCACTCGGTGCCGGCGTGCAGGAACACGTTGGTGACCAGCTCGCTCACGATGAGGGACGCAGTGTCGGCCAGGTCGTCGCACCCCCATGTGGTGCACTGCTCGGTCACCCAGCGGCGCGCGTACGAAGGCGCGCGGACTCCGTGCGCCAGCCGAACCATCTCGGGCATCTCGGCCCCTTCTCCGGGACCGGCTCCGAGCGCCCGCGCCCCACGCACCCACTATGCGCCCAAGATCCGACGACACCAACACAGACCTGCGACGAATGGACCTGCGGGCACCGAACGGTACCGCCTCCGCGGGCTGTGACCATGTTGCGGACGGAATAACCTGAGTGGTGGTGATCTGCGATGGGTGACGAGCGCGACGACTCGCCGAAGAAGCGAGCCCAGCAGGCCGACGAACGCGACCGGGTCGCCGACGAGCGCGACCGGGTCGCCGACGAGCGCGACCGGGTCGCCGACGAGCGAGAGGCGCGCGGTTCCGTCCCGTCCCCCGAGCAACGCGCACGGGAGGCCGGGCTGCGCGATCGGGCGGCCGACGACCGGGACCGTGCTGCTGAGGCGCGCAACCATGCCGCCGCCACCCGCGAGGACGAGACGTCGCGGCGTTCCGTCATCGACCGAGCCGCCGATGCACGCGACCGGGCCGCGGACGCGCGCGACCGCGAGGCCGACGCCCGTGACCGGTCGGCGGATGCCCGTGACCGGTCGGCGGATGCCCGTGACCGTGCGGCATCTCTGCGGGAGCGTTCCGCCGCGGGGGACAGCTCTCCCGACGATGCGACGATGACGGAGATCCGGTCGCTGCTGGCAGGCAGCGACCGACGCGACGTTCACGCCGAGCTGCGTGACCGCATCGCCGAAGAGCGCGACGAGGCCGCCGAAGACCGCGACACCAGCACGCCGGAGGACCGGCTCGACCGCAGTGCGGCCGCGGCCGACCGGGCGATGAGCGGGAAGGACCGCGACGAGGCTGCCGGGGACCGCGCGTTGCTCATCGAGGCCCTGCGTCGGGCCGAGGCCGCACGCGAGGCCGAGGACGAGGAGCGCTTCCAGGCCGGCCGCGACCGTGCCGCCGCAGAGGTAGACCGTGAGCACGCCGCCAAGGACCGTACGGCCGCAGCGCACGACCGTCAGGACGCGGCCGAGGACCGGGCGGCGGCAGCGAAGGACCGCGAGGAGCTCGAAGAGCCCGAGGAGTGAGGCCCAGCCGTCAGCTGAACCAGCGGCGCATCTTCCGCCTGGAGGCCTTCGACCACGCCACCTCGAACTCGGCCCGCGTTCGGTCGGCCTCGGCCTGCTCCAGACCGTGCAGCCGGCCGAAGCTGAACCCGTTCTCCCCAGCCAGGTGGGCCTTGACGCCGAGCCTCCGCAGGGCGTGCTGGGTCACCACGCTGTCCTGGTGGTCGCCCAGCACGGACTGGATTCCCTTGGCCGCCTTGGCGAACCGCTTGGCGTCTCCCCCGTACAGCGGCGTGAGCGCCTCGGCGGCGTAGCGGGCGCGCTTGGCCGCCTTGCGCACCTCGTGCAGACGCAGGTCGCGCTCCTCCGCGCTCGGCGCCGAGTCCGCGGCGGCGACGCGCGTGCGCACCCGCTTCCAGTCGTTGCGCATCCGGCGCGGGAGCACGTCGTTCGCCGGCTCCTGCGCTCTCGGCGTCCACGGCGGGTCCTCGACCAGTGCGTCGAGCTGTTCGACCAGCGCGAAGTAGCGGTCCGACGACATCGCCTCGACCGAGCGCTGGTGGGCGTCCCGGTAGGCCTGGCCCAGCTCGCCGTCGACGCGCGCCACCACCGGTCCGAGGAGCAGCTCGACCGGCTCCTGCGCGACCGCCTCGGCGAGCCGCTGGTGGATGACCTCGCTGTCGCGGGCGTCGCCGAGGACACCGCCCACCCACTTCAGCTCGTCGCGCAACGGCTCGGTGACGGTGCGGTCGAGCATCGGCCGGAACGTCGCGAGGGCGCTGCGCATTCTGCGCATGGCCACGCGCATGTCGTGCACGGCATCCGGCAGGTCCTGGCGTACACGCGGGTCCTGGTGTTTCATCGCCGACAGCTGCTCGTGCAACCTGGCGTGCACGACTCCGGCGGCCGGGTCTCCCAGCCGCCGTCGCACCTTCGGCGCGGCCGCTGGTTGCACGCGGTCCCCGAGCACCCTCGCCAGCTTCGACCGCGACGCCGACGGGGAGGCACCGGCCTCGCGCAGGTGCTTGTCAGCGGCGTCGAGCAGGTCGGCGGATCCTTCGTCGAGCTCGACCTCCCACTCGCGCCACGCGGTCATGAGCCCGGTGTCGTTCGGCGGAGGGGTGTGCGCGGTCACCGTGTCGTCGCAGGCCATCGCCAGCGCATGCCCGTCGGCGTCGAGGAGCCGGTGCTCGGCGCGGTGCGTGCGTAGGGTCGCCACCGGCTTGAGCGGTCGGCCCCGGCTGTGCACGCGAACGGCCTCCCGGAACGGTTTCGGCGGCGTCTTCTGCAGTGGCAGGTGCAGCTCGAGCCGCTCGTCACCGCTGCCGGGCAGCTTCAGGTGCCATCCCTCGTCCGCTCCGCCCGTACGCCGGCGGAGCGTGACCGCGGCCGCGGCGAGGTCGAGCTCGGCGGTGTCGAAGTACGTCGCCTCCAGCTCCTCGGTGACGGTGTCGACGCGTTCGACACCCGGGAGACCCTCGAGCGCAGGGAGGTCCGCGTCGTCAGCGACGTCGTACTTGCGTTCGATCTCGGTGTGCGGGGAAGCCATATTCTGCGTTCTACTCCGGCTGACCCAGCCTCGTCACGCCACCCGCTCCGGTGGCCTGGCGCGCGGGCCCTTCCGGTCGTGCAGGTGCAACGCATACGCCGCGGCCTTGGGCAGGCCCGGCCGGGACCGGGTCCCCGAGCCGCGCTTGCCACCCACTTCAGCCAGCGAGGCGCACAGCCGGCTCAGCACGGCCTTGTCGGCGCAGATGACCGTCGGCACGCCGTCCATGGCCAGCTCGGTGAGCCGGCGCAGGGCGCGCGACCGCACGCCGCTGTCACCCGGCGACAGCAGGTCCTCGCACTCGACCTCGACGCCGTGCCGCTTCTCGATCGGCCGCAGCATCTGCCGGCAGCGCTCGACGTCGGGGGCGAGGGCACGGCGCACCCGGTACGCGTCGAGCAGGGGCGCCAGCTCACTGGCCTGACGGCGTCCGGACCGGTCCAGCGGCCGGTCGCGGTCGTCGCCGGTCCAGCGACGCGCGGGGACGGCCTTACCGTGGTGCACCAGCAGCAGCGGCCACTCGCGGTCGGGACGCTCCTCGCCGAAGCGGTCGATGATGACGCGGTCGCGGCCGCGTGCCAGCCGGGCCGCCGCGTCGGGCGGGAGCCACACCAGGTCGTCGACCTCGTCGCTCTCCCGGAAGCTGCCCGCCTCGGCGCCCATCGCCCAGTAGCGCACGCGCTTGTCGGCGCCGTCCTTGCGGTAGTGCACGGCACCGAGCCGCCGGCCGAGGGCGCCGGTGTAGCCGGTCTCCTCCGCGACCTCGCGCAGCGCGCCGAGAATGGGGTGCTCCCCGGGGAGCAGTCGGCCCTTCGGCAGCGACCAGTCGCCCTGCGCGGGGCGGTGCACCAGGGCGATCTCCACGCCCAGGCGGGTGTCCGCCGACCGCCAGAGCACGCCGCCGGCGGCTTCGATCGCGCGTCCCATCCGCTGGCTCCTCCTCGAGCGCACCCACGCGGCCCGTCGACATTGCCGTGTGGAGCACAGTCTCACCGTTGAGTATGTGGCGGCGACGGGAACACGCCGTGTTTACCAAGAGACCGGCAGATGAACACTCGCGCAGCCCGTGCCAAGGAGCCAGTACCCAGGAGCCGGTGCCTAAGACCCGGCTTCGGGGCCGCGGGGCGGATCCACGTTCACGGTCGGGGTCCCGCCGCCGGCTCGTGCGATCACGGCGAACGAAGGTCGCTCGGTCGGGTTGCTCTCGCGGTGCACCGTGAACGCCGGCACGTGCACGAAGTCACCCTGTTCGGCGTCGAGGTAGCCCTCACCGCCCTCGAACTCCAGCCGCAGTACGCCGGAGACGACGTACAGGCTGGTCTCGTTGCGGTCGTGGTGGTGCCAGCCGGACACCGCACCGGGCGCGGTCTCCACCAGGCCGGCCCACAGCAGCGGCTTCTCGAACGCACGGCTGCGCAGCATGCCCGGGGTGGGGTCGGCAGGCTCCAGGTCGTCCTTCCGGATCACGCGCACGGGTTCGCTCATGGCACCAGTCTGCACGGCCGATCTGCAAGGCCGGCCGGCAGACGTCGCGTAGGTCGTCGGTGCCCGGCCGTATGGTCGTGAGATGCCACGAACGATCGCCACCGCCCGCAAGCCGGACCACCAGGAGCTGCTGGAGTTCGTCCGGCCCCGCCATCACGCGCTGCTGTCGACCACGCGACGCGACGGGACTCCGCAGCTGTCGCCGGTCACGTGCGGGCTCGACGACGACGGGCGGGTCCTGATCTCGACCTACCCCGAGCGCGCCAAGACACACAACGCTCGCCGCGACTCCCGGGTGAGCGTGTGCGTGCTCTCCGACGAGTGGGACGGGCCGTACGTGCAGATCGACGGCGAGGCCGAGGTTCTCGACCTTCCCGACGCGCTCGAGCCGCTGGTGGAGTACTTCCGGGTCATCTCCGGCGAGCACCCGGACTGGGACGAGTACCGCGAGGCCATGCAGCGCCAAGGCAAGTCGCTCATCCGGATCACACCCTCCCGCTGGGGCCCGATCGCGACCGGCGGGTTCCCGCCCCGCCTGGCCGACGCCTGAGGCCTGTCGCCCAATCCTCAGGGTCGGCCAGGCGCGAGCAGGTCCTGGCCGTGCGGGCCTCAGGCCTTCTGGACGGGTGACATCTCCGCCTGCTGCTCGAACTCGGCGACGACCTCCTCCACGGAGAGTCCCTTGGTCTCGGGCAGGAACTTCTTGGTGAAGGCGAATGCCAGCACCGAGAGGACGACGAACAGCATCATCACCGCCGGCAGGCCGAACGCGGTCTGCATCGCGGGGAAGGCCACGATGATGACGAAGTTCGACAGCCAGTTGACCGTCGCCGCCGTCGCAGCAGCGCTTCCGCGCACCGAGGTCGGGAAGACCTCGCCCTGGATCAGCCAGCCGGTGCCGCCGACACCCATGGCGAACGACGTGATGAAGAACGCGAACCCGATCATCACCATGAACATCTTCGGGGTGCCGGTCAGGTAGGCGATGCCGATGGCGGCCACGGTCATGAAGATCGCCATGCCGAGGTAGCCGACCATGGCCAGCGGGCGGCGACCGAGCTTGTCGATCCAGCGGAACCCGAAGTAGGTCGCGACCACGTTGACCGCGCCGAGGATCGCCGCGGCCTGCAGGCCTGCTATCGCGGCCTCGACGGCACCGGCGCCGGGTGCCTGGAACTGCTCACCGAGCAGCTGAGGACCGTAGTAGAACGGCACGTTGATGCCGGTGATCTGCTGGAAGATGAAGAACACGCAGACGACGAGCATCGCCCGCTTCACTCCCGGGGTCCAGCGGTGCTTGTGCTGCTGCCGCTGTCGCTGCTCATGCCTGTTGAGCTGGTCCGCGGTGTCCTGTGCCTCGTGCTCGGTCACCGAGATGCCGAGCTGCCCGAGCGCCTTGACAGCGTCCGCGGCACGCCCCTTGTGCAGCAGCCAGCGTGGCGACTCCGGCATCTTCGCCCGCAGCAGGATGGCGATCACGGCGGGAACCGCGCCCAACCCGAGGATGATCCTCCAGTCGAGGGAGTCGGCCGCGGTCGGTGGTGCGATCGCGAAGACCGCCAGGGCGATGAGGTACGAGGAGAAGATGCCGATCGTGATCATCCACTGCTGGATGATGCTCAGCTGCCCGCGCTTGCCCGAGGGCGCGAACTCCGCGATGTAGGCCGTGGCGATGGCCGAGTCGGCACCGACGGCGAGGCCGATGAGCGTACGCGACCCGAGCAGCATCGCCTCGTTGATGGTCACCGCCGACAGGATGGCCCCGAGGGCGTAGATCGTCGCGTCGGCGATCAGCAGCGACTTGCGGCCGAAGCGGTCGGTCAGCGGCCCTGCCGCGAAAGCTCCGACCGCGGCGCCCAGCGAGGCGCCGGCCACCAGGTATCCGGTGGCGAGGTCACCCAGGTCGTAGGGGATGAAGTCGAGGACAGAGCCCACGACAGCGGTGTCATACCCGAAGAGAAAGCCACCGATACACGCCAGAAGCGTGAGATACCAGTAGAAGCCTGACGTGGTATGCGTGTCCAACCCGGACAGTACCCCCACTGACCTCCCCCGCTCGGACCCCTCTGACGTCGTCATGACCTGTCTCCTTCCTGGGTTCGCCATGACACGTGCCCAGGCGCTTACGATGTCAAACAGGTCACATTGCTCAGTAGCGTGGCGACGTGCTGACCACACTGGCCATCGAGAACTACCGGTCACTGCGACGGCTGACCCTGCCTCTGCAGCGGCTGAACCTCGTGGTCGGCGCCAACGGCACGGGCAAGTCGAGCCTGTACCGTGCGCTGCGGCTGCTGGCCGGCGCCTCCCGCAACGGTGCGGTGGCGGCGCTCGCACGGGAAGGCGGCCTGGCCTCGACGCTGTGGGCGGGACCGGAGACCTTCGGCCGTTCGGTTCGCGACGGTGAGCACCCGGTGCAGGGCACGGTGCGCAAGAACCCCGTGGCACTGCGGCTGGGCTTCGCCGGCGACACTTTCGGCTATGCCATCGACCTCGGGCTCCCCGTGAGGTCGGCGCGGACGGCCTTCACCCTCGACCCGGAGGTCAAGGCCGAGAGCGTCTGGAGCGGCCCTGTCCTCCGGCCGTCGGCCGTGCTCACCGAACGCCGCGGGCAGCACGTACGCCTCAGGAACGAAGACGGCACCTGGTCCAACATCAGCACCGACCTGCAGCCCTTCGACAGCATGCTGAGCGAGCTCGCCGACCCGCAGCGCACCCCGGAGCTGCTGGCCCTGCGGGAGCAGATCCGCTCCTGGCGCTTCTACGACCACTTCCGCACCGACGCAGCGGCACCGGCACGGGCGACCCACATCGGCACCCGCACTCCCGTGCTCTCCGACGACGGCGCCGACGTGGCCGCAGCCCTGCAGACGATCCGCGAGATCGGGGACGCCGAGGCACTCGAGGCCGCCGTGGACCACGCGTTCCCGGGAAGCACGCTCGAGGTGGTGGACCAGTCCGGGCGTTTCGACCTGCACCTGCACCAGCACGGGCTCCTGCGCCCGTTGAGCAGCGCCGAGCTGTCCGACGGGACGCTTCGCTACCTGCTCTGGGCCGCCGCGCTGCTCAGCCCCCGACCACCGGAGCTGCTCGTGCTGAACGAGCCGGAGACCAGCCTGCATCCCGACCTTCAGCCGGCGCTGGCACGACTTATCGTCACTGCTGCGGGAAGAACCCAGCTCGTGGTCGTGTCGCACTCCGACCCGCTCATCGCCGCGATCGACTCCGCCGCCCGGGACGGGGACGACTCCTGGCAGGCGATCGAGCTGACCAAGGAGCTCGGCGAGACGCGCGTCAAGGGGGCGGACGACCTGCACGCACCACCGTGGCAGTGGCCGCACAGGTGACCCGGCGCCGTAGGGGCTACGGAGCCCCGGGGGCACGCTCACCGCTCCCGTGGGTCCAGTGCGTCCCGCAACATGTCGCCGAGCATGATGAACGCCAGCACCGTGACGACGAGGAAGGCGCAGGGCACCAGCAGCAGGTGCGGCCAGCCCTCGAGGGCGTACGGCTCCCCTTCCGCGATCAGCAGGCCCCACGTGGTGTCCGGTCGCTGGAACCCCACACCGAGGAAGGTGAACGTCGACTCCACACCGACGTAGACCCCGAACTCGATCGTGGTCAGCACGATGATCGGCGCGATCGCGTTGGGCAGCACGTGCTTCCGGATGATCCTGGTGCTGCTGGCACCCAGCCCCCGGGCCGCGTCGACGAAGTCGCGGGTCTTCGTACTCAGCACGCTGCCCCGCATGACACGGGCAATCGTGGTCCAGTCCAGCAGGGCGATCACGAAGGCGATCGTGGCCACGTTGCGCTCGGGCACCACGGCGAGGAACACGACCGCGCAGAGCAGGAAGGGCAGCCCGAAGAACACGTCGGTGACCCGGCTGAGCGCGGAGTCGACGAAGCCGGAGAAGAACCCGGCCAGTCCGCCGATGACCACCCCGACCACCGTCGTGCCGATCGTCGCGAGCAGGGCCACCGCCAGTGACTTGCGAGCCCCGTAGACCACCGAGGCCCACATGTCGCATCCCTGGAAGGTGAAGCCGAACGGGTGCGCCGCGCTGGGTCGCTCACGGCCGTGCACGAGATTGCAGGCCAGCGGGTCGCCGCTGGCCCACAGGCTCGGGAACAACGCCATGGAGACGACAGCGATCACGACCAGGGCGGCGATCCAGAAAAGCGGGCGTCGCCGCAGGTCGCGCCACGCGTCGAGCCACAGGCTGGCGGCTGCCTCCTCGCGTGCCGCACCGGCACCGGGCGGCGGAGGTTCGCTCGGCTCGAGCACTATCGCGGGCTCTTGCGTCATACATCTATCTTCTGGCAGCCGAGTCAACAGCCGGTCGTTCGGGGTGGGCATCCGCGGCGGATTTCGCGGTCGCGGGCACCCTCGGCTTCCCGTTCCGTGCTCTTTCGCCATTCCGCCACGAGGCACGCGGCACCCGGCCTAACCTGCTGGAACGGTCGCGTGGTGCGCGACCACCTCGGAGAACACAGGACGTGCCATGGCCTCACGACGGAGCAGAGTCGCCGACCGGCGCACGCGCAGGGCGACCTTCCTGGTCGCAGCGGGTGCTGCGCTCGCGTGGAGCGTGCCGGTGATGGTCTCGCTGTCGGACACGCAGGCGGTCCTGGTCGACGCGCTGGTGGCATGGCTCGGTCTGGTCGGTACGGCGTTCCTCGTCGGCGTCGCGTTCCCCGGCAGCCTTCCGTCGGTGCTGCGACGCGGGAACGGCACGGCAACGCGGACACGCGGCGACCGTCACTCCGACATGGTCGTCGCCCTGTTCCTGCTCGCACTGTCGGTGTCGCTTGCGGCGCAGGACTCCTGGGGCCACTGGTACTCGCTGCTGCAGGCCGGCGCGGCGCTCGCCGCCGGCTTCAAGCTCGCCGCCGCGACCGGCCCGAGCGACCTCGGCCGGGAGACCTACCGCTGGCACCCGGAGATGAGCGAGTAGTCGCTCACCCGGCCCGGTGGTCGGTCAGTCCCCTGCTGCGCTGCAGACTGTGGGGCCATGAGGACTCAGACGACTCGTGTTGACGTGCAGACGCCGGACGGTGTTGCCGACGCGATCCTGGCCGCGCCCGCGGAACGTGGCCCGTACCCCGGCGTGCTTCTCTACATGGACGCGTTCGGCCTGCGCGCCCGCCTGGAGGAGATGGCGGATCGCCTCGCCGCGGAGGGATACGTGGTGCTCGTGCCCAACGTGTTCTACCGCCACGGGCGCGCCCCTGTGGTCGACCTCCCCGACCTCAGCAACCCGGAGAACCGCGCGGGCATCTTCGACAAGCTGCGGCCGATCATGGCCGACCTGACCCCCGACCGCGCCATGAGCGATGCCGAGGCCTACCTGGCGTTCCTCGCCGAGGACGACCGCGTCGGCGACGGGCCGGTCGGCACCGTCGGCTACTGCATGGGCGGCGCGCTGGCGCTGCGTACCGCCGCGCACGCCCCCGACCGGGTCGCGGCGGTGGCGAGCTTCCACGGTGGCCGGCTGGCCACCGACGACCCCGAGAGCCCCCATCGGCTGGTCGACCGGGTCAAGGCCGAGGTCTACCTCGGGCACGCCGACAACGACGCGTCGATGCCACCGGAGCAGCAGGAGCGCATCGCCGAGGCGCTGACCTCGGCCGGCGTGCGCCACCGTGCGGAGCTGTACGACGGCGCGGCCCACGGGTTCACCATGTCCGACACCCCCGTCTTCGACGAGGCCGCGACCGAGCGCCACTGGGAGCGGCTGGACGACCTCTTCGGTCGCAGCCTCGGCGGCAGTCGAGGCGCCTGACCGGCGGTCGGGAAAGACTTTCGCGTTCGCCGGACGCGCCCGATCTCCCGTGCATACATTGAGGACTCGCCCGCGAGAACTGGGGGAAGACATGCTCGGGTCGGTCACTCTGTTCGGTCCCTTGGTGGTCGCGCTGTGGGTGTTCTCGGCCGGAGACGTGATCGCCACACCTCGCGCGCAGGTGCGCGGCCTGTCCAAGCGGCGCTGGCTGCTCCTCACCGCGCTCGTACCGCTCGTCGGGTCGGTCGCCTGGATCGTCGCCGGCCGGCCGGCCGTGCGCACGCGGGGCGGGTACGGACGCGACGGGCGGGCCACCGTGATCGATGACGCCGACATCGCGTTGTTCGTCACCGCCTCGAGCCCGACGGACACCGACGCCACCGAGGACTTCCGCCGCCGGTGCCGTGAGCGCGCGCACGAGCAGCGTGTGCGGTACGCCGCGCAGCAGCGGGAGGCGGGCCGGGGCACCAACGGCGTCGCCGGAGCCACCGACTAGGAGCATCGCCGCGGATCTTGCGATGAGTTCCGGTCCCTGCTGGAGTCAGCAGGGTTGACCGTACCGGTGCAGTCATCGACGAGAGGAGCCGCCGTGCCCATGCTCGACCTTGCCCCGGCAGCGCACGAGGTGGAGCGGGTGCTGCAGGGCGTCAACGACGACCGGCTGGAGGACCCGACGCCCTGCGAGGGCACCCCGGTCGCCGGCCTCCTCGACCACCTCATGGACCTGACGCTCGCGTTCACCTGGGCGGCCAACAAGCAGAGCCCGCCCGACGGGAGCCCGGCAGGACCGGTGGCCAACGGCGCCGACCTGGACCCGGACTGGCGCGCGCAGCTCCCGCGCCGGCTCGCCGACCTGGTCGAGGCGTGGCGGGCACCCGGCGCGTGGGAGGGCATGACCGAGGCCGGCGGCGTGCGGATGCCGGCGGAGATCATGGGCGTGGTCGCGCTCGACGAGCTGGTCATGCACGGCTGGGACCTCGCCCGAGCGACGGGACAGCCGTTCACCTGCGATCCCGCCAGCACCGAGGCCGTGCTGGCTTTCACCAGCGAGTCGGCACGCCCGGAGCGGGCGGACGGCCGGGAGGGCCTGTTCGGCCCGGTCGTGCCGGTGCCGGAGGACGCACCCGCGCTGGACCGTGCGCTGGGCTTCGCCGGCCGCGACCCCGACTGGGCTCCCGCGACCACCTGACCGATTTGTCGCCGCGCCCGCGTCATGTGCCGGGGGCTTGTCCGTCACAGGGATATGGACAACGACGCAGACGACAGGCGCGAGCACGCTGAGCCGCTGCGCGGGAGCCGCCACCGGGTCCACCGGGAAGGGCCATACCTGGGCGTGGACGGCGAGGCCGGTGTCGAGTACGGCGACGGCACGCCCGAGTGGATGCTCGAGGCGCTGCGGCGCAGGCCACGCGACTCCTGGCGCCCCGAGCGCGACTCCTGGAACGCCGCTCGTCAGTCGTGGGACGCCGACGCCGAGGACGGCGTATGAGGGCGGCCGGCACCGCACCGGAGCAACACGTCCACATGCCCGAGATCGCCGCGCTGCGGCAGGAGAACAGCCAGCTGCGGGAGGCCATCGGCAACCGAGCGGTCATCGAGCAGGCCAAGGGTGCGCTGATGTGGCGCTTCCGGATCAGCGACGACGCGGCCTTCGCACTGCTCAAGCGCTGGTCACAGAGCTCCAACGTGAAGCTGCACACGCTCGCCGACATCCTGGTCAACGGGGTCTGCCGTGGCGGCACCACCTGCGGGTCGACGCAGGAGATCGCGGACTGGCTGCGCGAGGAGCTGGGCGAGCACTAAGGCCCACCGTCCACGACGCGGCCGGGGCGCCTCGACCCGGACAGCCGATTCGCCGGTTCGGGCAGCGCGCACACGGTCGAACCGGCAAACTGTCCGGCATGTCCCCCTCACGCCCCACGCGCAGGCGCGTCCCGCTGCCCGGCATCAGCTCTCGCGCCTGGGAGCACCCGGCCGACCGCGGCGCGCTGGTGGCGCTGCGCAAGCTGCGCGGGTTCGACAGCCTGATCAAGCGTCTGTCCGGCTTCATCAACGAGCGCGCGGTACGGCTGGTCTACCTCGGCTCGGCGATCCGCGTCGACGAGCGGCAGTTCCCGACGCTGCACCACCTGCTGGGCGAGGTGGCGGCGACGCTGGACGCGCCGGCGCTGCCGGAGCTGTACGTCGCCGCGAGCCCGTACCCGCAGGCGATCACGATCGGCATGGACAAGCCGATCATCGTCGTGGCGTCCGGGATGGTGGACCTGCTCGACGAGGAGGAGATGCGCTTCGTCCTCGGCCACGAGATGGGCCACGTCGGCAGCGGGCACGCGGTCTACCAGACCCTGCTGCAGCGGCTGATCGCCCTCAGCTCCGTGCTCACCGCGATCCCCCTCGGCGGGCTGACCGTCCGCGCCATCCTCGCGGGCCTGATGGAGTGGTCGCGCAAGGCCGAGCTCTCCGCCGACCGCGCCGGGCTGCTGGCCATGCAGGACCCCGCCGTCGCCTTCCGCGTGCACATGAAGCTCGCCAGCGGGGGCCACCTCGAGGACCTCGACCACACCTCCTTCTTCGCCCAGGGCGCCGAGTACGCCGCAGCCGGCGACCTGCGCGACTCGCTGCTCAAGCTCCTGCTCGTCGAGGCGCAGACGCATCCGTTCGCGGTCGTCCGCGCCGCCGAGCTCCGCCGGTGGATCGACGCGGGCGAGTACACGAAGGTGCTCACCGGCGACTACCCCCGCCGCGAGGACGACGCCACCGCAGACGTGAGCCAGGCAGCGCAGGAGGCGGCCCGCAGCTACTCGGAGCTGTTCAAGCAGAGCCAGGACGTGGTGAGCAAGATCGTCCGCGACGCGTCGGCCTTCCTGGGCTCGGTGAAGGACTGGTTCAACCGCGGCTCCAACGGCGGGAACGGCGACCAGGGCGACAGCCGCTGACGCTCGCGCCGGGTCTGCACCGTTCGCCCCGTTGACATGGCGCGTACGGGCTCCCCCATCCGGGTCATGGGTCTCGGGACCTGACGAGGCATCCTCGTACTGAGAGGACTTTGGGGAGTCCAACAAGTTCATACCGTGTGGGGAGTGGGGCGTCAGCAATGACTGTGACGCGACGAGATCTGCTGAAGATCGGGGGACTTGGACTACTGGGAACGGTGGGGGCGGGTGCGCTGCCGTGGGGCGGCACCGTCCTGGCCGACACTGCGAGCCGGCTTTCGCCGGCGCACATGCCGCAGCCCTTCCAGACGCGGTTCGTGACACCACCGGTGCTGCGGCCGCTGAGGACCGTACGCGCACCCGACGGCGCGCTGGTTGACGTGTTCGAGGTGGTCGAGCGCCAGGGGGTCCTGCACATCCTTCCCGGGGGCCTGCCCACCCGGGTGTGGGGCTACAACGGGATCGTGCCGGGGCCGACGATCAAGGTGCGCACCGGCCATCGGTCGATCCTGCGCGTGCGCAACCATCTGCCACCGACGCATCCGACGCTCGGCTACCCGTTCGGGACGTCGGTGCACCTGCACGGGTCGCCGTCGCTGCCGCAGTACGACGGCTACGCCAGCGACCTCACGTTTCCGGGGTTCTTCAAGGACTACCACTACCCGAACAGCCAGACGGCCACGACGCTCTGGTACCACGACCACGCGGTGCACCACACCGCGGAGAACGCGTACTCGGGCATGGCGGCGCAGTACCACATCCACGACCCGCACGAGATGAGGTTGCTGCCGCAGGGAGAGTTCGACGTGCCGTTGACGATCCGGGACGCGTTGTTCGCGGCCGACGGTTCTCTCGCCTATGACGACAACTCCGGGTCGGGGCTGTTCGGCGACGTGATCCTGGTGAACGGCCGTCCCTGGCCGGTGATGCGGGTGCGTCGCCGGGTCTACCGGTTCCGGTTCCTGACAGCCGCGATCTCCCGGTCGTTCCGGTTCCAGCTCGGCAACGGGGACCCGGTGACGGTCGTCGCTACCGACGGCGGGCTGATGCCGCGGTCGCAGACCATCACGCAGTGGCGGCAGGGCACGGCCGAGCGGTACGAGGTGCTCATCGACTTCCGTCGTTACCGGCCAGGCGACCGTGTGATCCTGCGCAACCTGTCCAACCCGAACAATGTCGACTACAAGCACACCGACACGGTGATGGCCTTCGACGTCACCAACGCGCCCGTCGACAAGAGTGACCCGACGTGGAACCGCATCCCGGCCCACCCGTTCCAGCCCGCGGTGTTCGACATCTCCGAGGCCGACGTGGTGAATCACCGGCAGCTGCGCTTCGAGCGGGACAGCGACCAGTGGACCATCAACGGCCTCACCTGGCAGAACGTCATCGACAGCAACTTCCAGGAGACCCTGGCGAGACCGAAGCTCAACGCCGTCGAGGTCTGGGAGATCCAGAACGACTCGGGTGACTGGTTCCACCCCGTGCACATCCACCTGATCGAGTTCAGGATCCTCGACCGGAACGGGAACCCGCCGTTCGACTACGAGCTCGGCCCGAAGGACACGGTCTACACCGGCGAGGACGAGACCGTGCACGTGCTGATGCGCTTCGGTCCACACAAGGGCCGGTACATGGTCCACTGCCACAACCTGGTGCACGAGGACCACGACATGATGAACCAGTTCGGCGTCGACTTCAGGCCCGGAGAGATCGACCCGAACGACCCGATACTGGCCGCGCCCGCCGCGGTGGACAACCTGCCACCGCCACCGCGCGTGTGACTGGCAGATGTACGTGGGGCCGGGGCTCCCCTCGTCCCGGTCCCACGTCTGTCAGAGGGTGTCCTCGAGGTCGTGCTCGGCGAGCCACTGCCGGGCCAGCCGCTTCGGCGCTCGCGCCAGCCACGCGTCGTACACCGTCTCCGCGAGCTCCTCGCGCGACAGCTCGCCCACCCGGCTGTGCCGCAGCAGCACCGACGTGTGCCCCTTGAAGTGCGGGGTGGTGAAGAACGGCGTGGTGTCGTCGGCCACCAGCGCTTCCTTCTGCTCCTCCGAATCCACCCAGAACACGACGACGTCGTCGTACCGCTCCCCCGTCTCGGGGTCGAACGCGTCCGGTCGCGGGTTCCGGAAGAACACGAAGCTCTTGCCACGCACCTGGTAGACCACGGTGTTGCCCGCTGCGCGCTGCGCGCCCGGCATGCTGCCGGCGATCTCGTGGATGTCGGAGACCGTTGCCCGCGCCATGCCACGACACTAGAGCGTCGGTGCCGCACGCGATGATGAGCCCATGAGCGGACACCTCGACGCCGTCGCCTGGCCGGCACGCACCCGGCGCCTCACGATCCGACCGGCCGTCGAGGACGACGTCGACCCCGTCTGGCAGATCCGCCGCCTCGACTCGGTCGGGCGCTGGATGCGCAGCGCCGCCGCCGACCCGGGCGAGTTCCGCAAGGAGTTCCGCGATCCCGAGCGCCTGGCCAAGACCCTGGTCATCGAGCGTGACGGCGTGCTCATCGGCGACCTCATGGTCGCGGTCGAAGACGGGTGGGCGCAGAACGAGGTCGCCGAGCGCGCACGCGCGGTCCAGGCCGAGCTCGGCTGGTGCCTCGACCCCAAGTACGAAGGAAACGGCTACGCCACCGAGGCCGTTGCCGAGCTGGTGCGCATCTGCTTCGAAGACCTCGGGCTGCGTCGGGTCACCGCCAACTGCTTCGCCGACAACGAGCCGTCGTGGCGGCTGATGGAGCGGCTGGGGATGCGCCGCGAGCTGCACGCGGTCAGCGAGTCCCTGCACCGCAACGGCGAGTGGCTCGACGGGTACGGCTACGCGCTGCTGGCCGAGGAGTGGCGTTCGCGTCGGAGGCCGGACGACAGTTGACTGTGGAGTCGGCCCCTCGCGGCCACGTCAGCCCATCGAGTGGACTCTGTCCACCGAGATGGTGAGCAGTACGCGCACCTCGTCGCGGCCGCCGTACCAGGGGTAGGGACCGCCGAGGTAGCGCTGTGACAGCGCCTCGACGTGCTCCACCGCGCCCTCGGTGGTGGCCCGCAGCACCTGGCCCCGGACCGAGAAGTACCGGCTGGGGGTGTCGGGATCCGCGACGGCGACGGCAACGCGCGGGTCGCGTTCGACGTTCCTCAGCTTCTGGGCGCCGCGCACGGTGTTGACGAGTACGTGCTCCCCGTCGGTGTCGACCCAGACCTGGGTGAGCTGCGGTGACCCGTCGGGCATCGTGGTCGACAGGTAGCCGATCGCCGGCCTGCGCAGCAGGTCGTGCAGCTCGTCGGGTTCCTGAGGCATGCATCGACGCTAACAACCTGCGACCCGGGCCCTACTCGGCGGACACGGGGCGGTCGAGACGGTCGGCCAGTCCGCTCGAGCCTGCTGCGAGGCCTCGCAAGCACAGGGCCACGATCCGCTGCGAACGCCGGCGCCTCTCGCGCCGGGGCCGCTGCGGCGGCTCCGGCACCACAGGTGCGTCGGGCAGCGCGGACTGCGCCTGCTCGCGCGTTAGCCTGACGGCGATATCGGCGGCGATGGGAAGCATAGGGGTCTCCTCTCCTGTCCCCTCCCCCGAAGTATCAACACCTTTTATATCGTTAGCAGGTGCCACGGGTCAACACTTGCTATGCTCTTAACAGGGGTCGAACGGAGGAGTGCCCGTGGCCGTGGAAGCATCGCCGGACGCCGTGCTCGTGCAGGACTTCGCGAACACGCGCGACCTGCGCACCTTCATCCCGCGCGGCCACCCCTACCGCGACGGCACCGGCGACGAGCTGGCTTCCGCCCAGGCCCTGGCGAGCTGGCTCGTCGACCAAGGACTGATGCCCGAGGGCGGCCGTGTCAGCAGGGGCGACCATGCGCGCGTCGTCGAGCTGCGCTCCGTGCTGCGCTCCGCGCTCGACCGTCGGGAGGACGGCGACGACCTCCCGCCGTCGTACGCAGCTCCGCTGCAGGTCGAGCTCGACGCGACCGAGGGTCCGCGACTGACCTACGCGGCCTCGGGCGTCGACCAGGCGCTCGGCCGGATCTGCGCAGCGGCGCTGCGCACGGCGCTCACCGGCGAGTGGCGGCGGCTGCGGGTCTGCGCGGCCGACGACTGCCAATGGGTCTTCTTCGACCAGTCCAAGCCGGGCCGGGGCCGCTACTGCGCGCCGGACACGTGCGGCAACAGGGTCAAGACCCGCGCCTACCGGCAGCGCAAGGCCGGCGGTGCCTGAGCAGCCAGCCGCGCGCTGGGTTACTTGTCGGTGGTCCCGTCGACACACTCGCGGAGCAGGTCGGCGTGCCCGTTGTGCTGGGCGTACTCCTCGATCATGTGCACCACGACGCTGCGCACCGACATCTCGCCCATCCGCGCGGTGGTGATGGTGTCGTCGTACGACGCCGCGGCCAGCGCCTCGTCGGCGAGCCGGCACTCCTCGAGCAACCGTTCGTAGTCCGGTTGCGCGCGGAGCGGGTCGATGTCCTCGAAGTCGGCGTCCCGGCCGAGCGCGGGGTCGTACATCGGCTCGAGGTCCTGCCCGGCGATGCGCTCCCGGAACCACACCCGCTCGACCTTGGCCATGTGGCGGACCAGCCCGAGCAGGGAGAGGTTCGACGGCGGTACAGAGCGCTGTGCGAGCAGGTCGCCCGTCAGGCCCGCGCACTTGTGCCGCAGCAGGGCGCGGTGCCAGGCCAGGAAGCCCTCGAGCATCGGCCGCTCGTGGCCGGTGAGGGGAAACTCGGGCAGTGGGACGTCCGGCGCGGTCCACGTCATGCCGACATCATCACAGGCACGACTACGCGCGCGGCCGGCCAGGGCTGAGCCACCCGTCGAGGGTCAGGGAACCAGGACGAGCTTCCCGCGGACGTGACCGCCCGTGCTGATCCGGTACGCCTCAGCCGCCCGGTCGAACGGGAAGGTCTCGACCGTGACCCGCACCTTGCCTTCGGCCAGCAGGTCGGCGACCTCCGCCATGGCCTGCATGGGCCTGCTGTCGGCACCGCCAGTGCTCACTTGCACGCCCGCGTCCCCGGCGGTGAAGTTGGCGATGGTCACGACCTGGGACGGCTGGGACACCAGCCCCACGAGCTCTTCGACAGGTGTCTTGCCGGCGACGTCGAGGACAGCGTCGACGGGACCTCCGGCGGCCTCCCGCACCCGGTCGGCCACGCCGTCGCCGTAGAGAACGGGCGTCGCGCCCAGCTCGCGCAGGTAGCCGTGGTTGGCCTCTCCGGCCGAGGCGACCACCTTCGCACCTCGCGCGACCGCCATCTGCACGGCGACAGCGCCGACGCCACCGGAGCCGCCGTCGACGAACACCGTGTCACCGGCCTTGACGTCCAGCAGACGCAGACCGCGCTCGCTCGTCTCCCCCGCCACGCCGGATGCGGCCGCCACCGGCCAGTCGACGGACGCCGGCTTCGCCGCCCAGGAGTCGAGCACGGCGAGCTCTGCCTGGGTGCCGGAACCGCGGCCGAGCACCTCGTCGCCCACCGACACGTCGGTGACACCCTCGCCGACCTCGTCCACCACGCCGGCGGCGTCGAAGCCGAGGTAACCGGTGCCGCTCAGGGGCTCACCGCCGGCCATCGCCCCGCTGAGGATCTTCCAGTCGATGGGATTGACGCTGGCCCCGCGCACCGCGATCCGGACCTGGCCCGGACCGGCATGCGGCTCGGGCGCGTCGGCCCACTCCAGCACCTCGGGGCCTCCGTACCTGCTGAACTGCAGCGCTCGCATCAGACGGTTCCTTCCTGCGCTCGTGATCCCTTCCCCAGCACCAACCGCGGGGTGGGCTGCTGTATTTCTGCCAACGCAGTCGACGCCGCCTGCAGCGGTGCGGTCGCTGGGGAGTTTCGTTCCCTGGTTGAAAAATCAGGTGACCGCGCCCCGATTGCTCAGGCGACGTGGCCCTAGTGGGCGGTCCCGTCCGGGGCATGGTCTGGCCCACTGACCCGGCACATGCTGAATGTGTCGATATTGGGAGGCGACGTCGATGAAGGTTTCAAGGAGGGAAGTCCTCAAGATCGGGGGTCTTGGAGCACTCGGCGCGTTCGGTGCGGCGGCGCTTCCGAGGGGGGCAATGCTGGGCGCGCAGGTCGTACCCGGCCTGGCGCCGGCGGACATGCCGGTGCCGTTCCGGATGCCGTTCACGCGGGGCGCGTCGATTCGCCCGGACGCCATCACCCGCGCGGCCGACGGCGCGCTGGTCGAGCACTACAGCGTCATGGAGAGCCCGGCGACCGTGCACATCCTCCCCAAGGGACAGCCGACCACGTTCTGGGGCTACAACGGCCAGGTGCCGGGACCGACGGTCAGGATCGCGCACGACCACCGGGCGATCATGCGTGTGCGTAACCACCTGCCGTCGACCAACCCCCTGCTGAAGTACCCGTCGACCACGTCGGTGCACCTGCACGGCTCGCCGTCACTGCCGCAGTTCGACGGCTACGCGAGCGACCTCACACCGAGCGGCTTCTTCAAGGACTACCACTACCCGAACACCGAGACCGCGGTGACCTTGTGGTACCACGACCACGGCGTCGACCACACATCGGAGAACGCCTACTTCGGCCTGGCGGCGCAGTACCACATCCACGACCCACACGAGATGCGGCTGCTACCGCAGGGCGAGTTCGACGTGCCCCTGACCGTGCGGGACGCCCAGTTCGCCGCGGACGGGTCGCTGGCGTTCAACGACGACTCCAACTCCGGCGTCATGGGCAACGTGATCCTGATGAACGGTGTCCCGTGGCCGGTGATGCGGGTCAAGCGACGCGTCTACCGGTTCCGCCTGCTGGCAGCCGCGATCTCGCGGTCCTGGCGGTTCCAGCTCAACAACGGCGACCCGGTGACGATGGTGGCCACCGACGGCGGCCTGATGCCGCGTTCGCAGACGGTCAGCCAGTGGCGGCACGGTGTCGCGGAGCGCTACGAGTTCCTCGTCGACTTCGCGCGGTACCGGCCGGGTGAGCGGGTGATCCTGCACAACCTGTCGAACCCGAACAACGTCGACTTCGCCAACACCGATGTCGTGATGGCCTTCGACGTCACCGACGCGCCGTTCGACAAGACCGACCCCACGTGGAACCGCATCCCGGACGTGCTGAACCCGAACGAGCCGACAATGGCCCTCACCGAGGCCGACGCGGTGCGGACGCGACAGTTCCTGTTCGAGCGGCAGGGCGGAATATGGACGATCAACGGCAAGACCTGGGAAGACGTGATCAACAGCAACTTCCAGTTCCTGCTCGCCGACCCTGACCTCAACGACGTCGAGGTCTGGGAGTTCGTCAACGGCGGTGGTGGCTGGTTCCACCCGGTGCACATCCACCTGATCGAGTTCAAGATCCTCGACCGCAACGGGGCGCCGCCGTTCCCCTTCGAGCTGGGCCCGAAGGACGTCGTGTACGTGGGCGAGGGCGACACCGTCCGACTGGTCGCGAAGTTCGGTCCGCACCGTGGCCGCTACATGATGCACTGCCACAACCTCGTGCACGAGGACCACGACATGATGGGGCAGTTCGCGGTCGGCTGGAAGCCCGGCGACGCGGACATCAACGACCCGGTGACGGCTGCACCCGCCGAGGTCGACGACCTTCCGCTGCCGCCGGGCTTGAGGCCTGTTGCACGCTGAGACCTGCTGCAGGTCTGATGCACGTTTGCTGACACTGAGCGCGTGTTCGACATCTTGGCCGGGAACGACGCAGAACCGGTACTGCCCACGGCTGCGTTGTTCCCGGTCGGAAGTTTGATGGTGACGACAAGTTCCGCACTGCCGTCCCTGTTGCGATCCGCAGAATTATTGCTGTTGGCAACTGACGGCACGACGAGAAGGTACGCAACGTTGTTGCGTCCTTCAGACCGCTTGCTATAGCGCTCACTTCGACGGACGCACTGGCCGCATCGCAAAAACAGATCGTGACAGGACCGTAATCTGCTGTGGGTCTTGTCAAAGGAAGCAAGGTACGCAATGGTGCTACGAACAAGACCCCAGGGGGGACCTGACCGCCGGTAAGCCTGAACGGCCTCCGGTGAGAGGAGGTCCAGGACGGTGGCACAGCACGCGGATTCTGGTCGCGGGGCTACAGCGACCAAAGACGTTGCGCTGGAAGCACGCAGCGGTCTAGAGCCATTCGGCCACGACGACCTACCCGCTCCACCGGACCCGAAGGGCATGCAGTGGATCGGCGTACTCGGTCCCGGCGTCATCGTCCTCGGTGCGGCGATCGGGTCCGGCGAGTACCTGCTCGGCCCCGCCCTTTTCGTCAAGTACGGCTTCGTCCTTGCCTGGGTCATGCTGGCGTCGCTGATCTTCCAGACGATCTTCAACCAGGAAGTGATGCGCTACACCCTCTACACCGGTGAGCCCGTGATCAGCGGGTTCATGCGGACCAGGCCCAAGTCGGGCTTCTGGGCGACCGTCTACGGCGTCCTCTGGTTCCTGCAACAGGGATGGCCCGGTTGGGCGTCAGCGGCAGCCGGCGCAGTGTTCTTCCTGTTCGCCGGGCGCGTTGCCGACGACGCCAGCGCCGCCGACACGAGCACGTTGTACTGGATCGCCGTCGGCTGCTACGCACTCTGTGTTCTGATCGTGCTGTTCGGCCGCCGGATCGAGCGCACCCTGGAGATCCTGAACTGGATCCTGGTCACGGTGATCATCGGCGGCTTCATCATCATGGTCGCGGTGTTCACCTCACCCAGCACCTGGTGGCAGGCGGTGGTCGGCTACACCGGGTACGACACGGTGACGCACCAGTGGAACCCCATCCCGTCCGGCGTGGACCTCTTCCTGCTCGGCGCCGTCGCCGCATACGCCGGTGCCGGCGGCTTCACCAACCTGGTCCTGTCGAACTGGGCCCGCGACAAGGGCTACGGCATGGGGTCGATATCGGGGTACATCCCAGCCGCCTTCGGCGGGGGGAAGGTCGAGCTGTCACACACCGGCACCGTGTTCGCACCGTCGATGCAGAACATGTCGCGCTGGGGCGGCTGGTGGCGGCTCGTCAAGGCAGACCAGTGGGGCATCTTCTTCATCGGTGCGCTGCTGGGCACCTGGCTGCCCGGGGTCCTCTACGTGGAGTACATCCCTCGCGGCAAGAACCTCGAGGATCTGGGTGCAGCCGCGGCGCTGTCCGACGCGCTGAGCACCGCGGTCAGTCCTGCGCTCGCGCTCGTCGTCGGCATCTTCGCCGCGTGGATCATGTTCAAGACCCAGCTCGACGTACTCGAGGGCTTCGTGCGTGGCTTCACCGACATGGTGTGGAGCGGCAGCAAGCGCCTGAGGACTGCCGCCAAGGGCGACGTGCGCAAGGTGTACTACTCGATCTTCGGCCTCATCGTGATCTTCGGTCTCATCGCCCTGCAGATCCCTGCGCCGGTGGTGCTGCTGGCGCTGGGCGCCAACTGGGCCGGCGTCGTGTTCGTGGTCAGCTCGCTGCATCTGCTGCACATCAACAACAAGTACCTGCCCAAGGAGCTGCAGCCGGCCAAGTGGCGAAAGGTCGCGCTCGTGCTGATGTCGGTGTTCTACTTCGCCTTCGTGTGGCTGTTCCTCTTCGGCGGCATCATCCCCGACCCCAACAGCGACACGGCGTTCGTGTTCAACCTGCAGGAGTACTTCTCCACCGAGTAGGTCCTCCTTCCTACGGAACTCCGGCGGGACGGTGTAGCCGGCCAGCCCTCAACCGTGAGCCCAGGCCGAACTTCCTCTTTCCCCTGGGTTCACCGCTCGACCCCCGTCAGGCCCGGGCCTGCGGGGGCGAGCCATGGAACGATGAGGCTGACGGCACGAAACCTCATCCGCCAGGGGTGAGCCACGGAGCCGGCGCCGTACCTACCGTGACTGTGTCCGATCGGCTCGGGCGATGTGTGCACCTGCCGTCGTCCGGCCTCGGGGGGAGGTCACCGTGCCCAGGACCCAGAGCGCTTCGCGAAGAGCCTTCGTGTCCGCCCGGTGCCGGGCTGCCCTTGTGGCGGCGCTGCTTGTCGGCGGCGTGGCCCTCGCCGCGTGTGACGGCAGCGACGAGGGGGCGGCCGCGGACGGCAAGGTCCGGATCGTCTACAACGACGGCGCGACCAAGCCGGAGAACCGAGCAGTCGCAGAGGTAATCAGGAAGTCCGGCGTGCTCGAGCAGTTCGCCGCCTGGGTGAACGCGACGGTCGCGCTGCCGCGTGACCTGACGGTGAAGGTCACCGACAAGGTCCCGCCCGGGGTTTCTGACGCGGTCACGCAGCCCTACGGCGGGACGATCTTCATACCGCCGGCGTTCGTGGCCCAGGTCCACGAGATGAACAGCAACATCGTCAAGGACGTCGAGCGTCCCGCCCTCTTCCCCGCGGACAAGTTCAACGCCGACGACCTGACCGTTCTGTCGACCGAGTTCATCTTCGGCCACGAGCTGGGCCACGCGCTGCAGCGTCAGCTTCAGCTTCCGAACCTCGGCCTCGAGGAGGACGCCGCCGACGGCTTCGCGTCGTTCTACACGCTCAACGAGGTTGGTCCGGACCCGTCCATGGCCGCCGCACTCCTGTTCGACGAGATCGCCCGCGAGGAGGGCCAGCTGACGCTCGAGGGCTTCTCGAGCAACCACCCCGTCACCCAGCAACGGGTCTTCAACTTCCTGTGCATGCTCGACGGGAGCAACCCGCAGCGCTACGACGACCCCCTGATCGGTGCCGGGTACCTGCCCGAGACGCGCGCCCCGCTGTGCCCGACGGAGTGGACGGCGCTGAACTACGGCTGGTGGACGCAGCTCCAGCCGCACTTCACCGAGACCTTCGCCGATCAGGGGAACAAGGAGCAAGAGCAGGCACACGCCGAGCACGTCGCGGCGACCAAGGAGTTCGCCAAGGAGCTCGACCAGCTCCGCACCGCGCAGTGAGCGTTCGTAGCCGTCGTCATAGTCGTGGCTGCTCAGCGACTTGTTGAAGCACTTGAGGAGCGGACAGCGACTGATCCCGAACCACGGTGCTTGTTCGCGATGTAAC
>CBFGZI010000016.1:0-45354 GCA_965653225.1 uncultured Propionibacteriales bacterium
CGCGCGGGACGCGGCTCTCGACGTCCCGACGCTCGCGACCGCTAGCTCGGCGGCGAGAAGCCGTGTCCGGCGGGACCGGCCGGCCGTTGTTGCGGAGGCGGCGGCGCAGGCCCGGGGCCTGGTGGCCGCGGCACGTGGCCTGCGTGACGCATCTCGGCGCGCCGCCGGCGCTCGGCCAGCACGGCGGCCAGGTAGCCGTAAGGCGGGACGTTCGGCGGTGGCGGCGGCGTCACGCATGCGGCCATCTGCGTCGCGATGCGCATGCCCATCTCGTGCTGGATCTCGGGGCTCAGCTGGTACCAGCGGGTGAGGTAATGGCGCGCGGCGTTGGCAAGGTCGTCGGGCAGCCGCGACAGCTCGAGCGAACGCGCCCACATCTCCAGGCCCGGCGGCATGGGCGGGGGCGGGGTCTCCCGCGGCCCGCGCTCACCGATCACGATGGTCCCGGCGAACACATCCCCGAGCCGTTTGCCCTGCGACGAGATCAGCGACGAGACGAGGGCCAGGGAACCCGACGTCAGCCAGATCTCGATCAGGCCGGCGAGCCCACGGAACAGCGCCTGCCGAAACCGCTCAGGACCTCCGTCGTCGCTGACGACCCGCAGCCCCATCGCCATCTTGCCGGGGCTTCGCCCCCGCGTCGCGGTCTCGAAAACGACCGGATAGCCGAGGAGCACCAGAGCCGTCACCAGGATGGCCAGGGCCGCGGCCAGCGAGTCGTCGACCTGCACACCGCCGATGGACACGAGCAAAGCGCCGATGACGAACACGACCCCTTGGATGGTCACGTCGATGAGCAGCGCGAGCGCTCGGGTGGGCATCGACGCCACCCGTACCGACAGGACCACGGCCTCGCCCGTGACGACCTCGGACACCCAGGAGACTCTACCCAGGCAGGCGGGGTGTGCGGGTAGCCTCCGGTCGTGGACCTCGACGCCTTCGTGACGGCGCACCGGCCGACGTGGGCGCGGCTCGAGCAGCTCCTGCGCCGGCGTCGCAGCCTGACCGGCGCCGAGGTCGACGAGCTCGTCGAGCTGTACCAGCGCACGGCCACGCACCTGTCGGTCGTACGCACGGCGTCCCCCGAGGGTGCTCTGGTGGGGAACCTCTCCAGCCTGGTGGCACGAGCCCGCTCGGCGGTGACGGGAGCGCACGCACCCGCATGGGTCGAGCTGCGCCGCTTCTTCGTCGTGTCGTTCCCGCTGGTGGCCTACCAGGCACGACGGTGGTGGCTGGGCGCGGCCCTTGCCTCGCTCGTGGTCGCGTACGTGCTCGGGGTGTGGGTGGCCAACAGCCCCGACGTCCAAGCCTCAATCGGCGCGCCCGAGGACATCCGCCGGCTGGTGAACCACGACTTCGCCGACTACTACTCGCGCAACCCAGCTGCCTCCTTCGCCAGCCAGGTATGGGTCAACAACGCCTGGCTCACCTTGCAGGTCATCGCCTCGGCCATCCTGCTCGGCCTGCCGATCCCGCTCATGCTGTTCAGCAACGCCGCCAACGCCGGTGTCATCGGCGGCCTGATGACCGCGCACGGCAAGGCCGGCATCTTCTGGGGCCTGATCCTGCCGCACGGTCTGCTGGAGCTCACCGCGGTCTTCCTGGCCGCCGGAGTCGGGATGCGCCTGGGCTGGACCGTGGTCGACCCCGGACCCCGACGGCGGGCGGAGGTGCTCGCCGAGCAGGGCCGGGCGGTCATGAGCGTCGCCCTCGGCCTGGTGGCCGTGCTGCTGGTGTCGGGCCTGATCGAGGCCGGCGTCACCCCCTCCGGGCTGCCCACCTGGGCACGGGTGGGCATCGGGGTCGTCGCCGAGGTCGCGTTCATCACCTACGTCCTCGCCTTCGGCCGCCGCGCCCTGGCGGCGGGCGAGACCGGCGACGTCGAGCGTGCCCCCGACGTGGCGCCGTCGGCGGGCTGACTCACCGGACGGGGAAACCGGCCCGGCTCACAGCCGTCCGGCGGCCTTCATCTGCAGGTACGCGTCCGCGAGCGCGGGTGCGAGCTCGTCAGGTACGGCGTCGACGACCTCGACCCCGTGCCGGCGCAGCAGCGCGGTGATCCGCACCCGCTGCTGACGGTGGTGCTCCGCCGCGGCCGCGTCGTACACCTTCGGGACGGTCCCCCGCCCCTCGGCCATCGCCGCGACCTGCGGGTCCGACACGGCCGCGACCAGCACCTGGTGGGTGGTCGCCAGCCGGGGCAGCACCGGCAGCAGACCCTCCTCCATCGTGGTCGGGTTGAGGTCGGTGAGCAGCACGACCAGACAGCGCCGCCTGGCCCGGGTCAGCACGGCGGACGCCATGCCCGAGAAGTCGGTCTCCACCAGCTCGGCCTCGACCGGAGCCAGCAGGTTCACCATCGACGACAACAGCTGCGTGCGCGGTACGCCGGCCGACCACGCACGCACCGCACGGTCGAACACCATCACGTCGACGCGGTCGCCGGCGTGCGCGGCGAGAGCCGCCAGCAGCAGCGCGGCGTCCATCGACCAGTCGATGCGGGGCCACATGCCCACCCGTCCAGCGGAGGTACGCCCGCTGTCGAGCACGATGACCAACCGCCGATCGCGCTCGGGCCGCCAGGTGCGTACGACGACGTCATGGCGGCGCGCCGTCGCCCGCCAGTCGATGGACCGCACGTCGTCGCCGATGACGTACTCACGCAGCGAGTCGAACTCCGTGCCCTGTCCGCGTACCAGCGCGGGTGTCTGGCCCTCGAGGTCGCGCAGCCGGGCGAGCTTCGCCGGCAGGTGCCGGCGGCTCAGGAACGGCGGCACCACCCGCAGCGACCACGGCAGCCGATGGCTGCCCTGGCGACCCGCGACGCCGAGCGGACCCAGCGACCGCACGGTGACCGCCGCCGGGTGCCGGTCGCCACGCCGGGTGGGACTGAGCGTGAACGTCAGCCGCTGCTGGCTGCGCGGTGCGATGTCGACCCGCTGGCGACGCGGCTGCACCTGCGCCGACGGCGGCCAGGCGTCCCTCAGCACACCACGTACGCGGCGCCGCCCGCGGTTCTGCACCACCAGCCGAAGCTCGACTGACTCGCCGAGCCGCACCAGCGGGGACCCGTCGCGGCGCAGCGCCAGCGGTCTGGTGCTGCCTGCGGCGAGCACGTCCACGAGCACCAGTACGACGACGAGTGCGGCGACTGCGAACAGGGCCGGCCCCGGCCACGGGGTGAACAGCACGACCACCGCGCCCAGCACGGCGACCATGGCGGCGCGTCCGGTGAGGACCATCAGGGCACCATCAGCGCGGCACGGGCACCGACGCGAGGATGCCGTCGAGCACGCCGTCGGCTGAGGCGCCCTCCAGCTCGGCCTCGGGACGCAGCTGGACCCGGTGCCGGAGCGCCGGGCGGGCCAGCGCCTTCACGTCGTCCGGGGTCACGAACGCGTTGCCCGACAGCCACGCCCACGCGCGCGCTGCGGTGAGCAGTGCCGTGGCCCCGCGCGGCGACACCCCCAGCCGAAGCGAAGGCGACTGCCGGCTGGCCCGGGCCAGGTCGACGACGTATCGCGTGACCTCCGGCGACACGTGCACGCGCGCCATCGCGGCCCGCCCGGCGGCGAGGTGCTCACCGGTGGCCACCGGGCGCAGGAACGACAGGTCGCGCGGGTCGAAGCCGGCTGCGTGCCGTTCGAGCACCGCAACCTCGTGCTCGCGACCGGGCAGCGGAACCGTCAGCTTGAGCAGGAACCTGTCGAGCTGGGCCTCGGGCAGCGGGTAGGTGCCTTCGTACTCGATCGGGTTCTGTGTCGCCGCGACGATAAAGGGCTCCGGCAGCGCGCGTGGCGCGCCCTCGACACTGACCTGGCGCTCCTCCATCGCCTCCAGCAGGGCCGCTTGTGTCTTCGGGGGCGTGCGGTTCACCTCGTCGGCCAGCAGGAGGTTGGTGAACACCGGACCCTCGCGGAACTCGAACTCGGCGGTCCTCGTGTCGTAGATGAGAGACCCGGTGAGGTCGCCGGGCATCAGGTCGGGTGTGAACTGAACGCGCTTGAAGTCCAGCGACAGTGCGCCGGACAGCGACCGCACCAGCAGAGTCTTGGCCACACCAGGCACGCCCTCGAGCAGCACGTGTCCGCGGCACAGCAGCGCGATCACCAGCCCGGTGACCGTGCCGTCCTGGCCGACGACCGCCCTGCCCACCTCCTCGCGCAGCCGCGACAGCGCGGCGCGCGCCTCCTCACCGGTCCGCTCCACCTCGGTGGCGGACGTCTGCTCGCTGCTCACCGCTCCCGGACTCTCCTCTCGAGCGCGTCGATGTCCTCGGCCAGCCTGACCAGTGCGCGGTCGTCCTCGGGGACGGGTCCGTACAACAGCCGCTCCACCTCACGGGCATCCTGCCCGATCCGTCGCGACACCGCGTCGACGATCCGCTGCGGTGTCGTCGTCTCCCCGCCGCCGACCCAGGTGGCGATGCGCGAGACGGCGGCCGAGCGCAGGTTCGCCGCGGCCTGCTCGCGGGCACGGTGCGCGCGGTAGAGGCGGCCCCGCCCCTCGACGGTCTCGGCAGCACGTACGACGACCGGCACGGCCTCGACGACCACGGGTCCGAGCCGGCGACCGCGCCACAGGGCGGCGAGCAGGACGGCGAGCCCGAGGGTGGCGGCGGCCCACGGGACCTGCGGCGGCACCAGGTCGGCGAGGCTGTCGTCTCCTGCGGCTGCAGGGGCGACCTGCGTGGACGGGGCGACGAGCCATCTCAGGTCGGCGTCGGCACCGGCCAGGTTCATCGCGAGCGCGGCGTTGCCGTCCTCGTCGAGACGCCGGTTGGTCATGAACTCACCCGTGGCCGCCAGCACGACGCCGTCGGCGGCAACCAGGGTCGGGCGACCGCTCACCCGGTAGCAGCCGACATCCGCGGACGCGGAGTGGATCGTCGCGGCACCCAGGTGCGCGCTTCCGGCGAGGACCGCGGCCCGCAGGTCGCAGCCTGGCCGCAGCGAGGTTTCCGCCGAGACCGGCCGGGTGCGGGTGCCGGGCAGGAACACCCCTGCGTTCGCCGTGCCGACGACCAGCAGGTCGGCCCCCGAGGCCTGCAGGTGCTGGGCGTCGCTGGGGGTGAGAAGGTCGGGGCGGCTGACCAGCACACGCACGTCCGGTCCGGCGTCATGCGTCGCTTCGGCCACCGAGTCGGTACGCGTCACCTGCACACCGCGGTCGCGCAGCAGCTGCGCGAGAGCGGCGCTTCCCTCCAATGAGGTGTCACTCGGGTCGAGGTAGCCGGCGGGTGTGGGTGCCGTCAGCAGCACCGGCAGCGCCGCGGCGAGCAGCACCAGTGCGCCGACGAGGACGACACCGCGCGCCGACCGCCAGGTGCGCTTGAGGGTCGGTGAGACGGGAACAGATGTTGGGGTCATACCGACGACAACGCGGGCTCGGTGGTCTGCAGCGTGTCGTCCAGCGCGGACACGGTGGCGTAGTCCTCGGACGAGCCGGCGTGCTCGCCGTAGGTGACCTCGTCGAAGAGCCTCGCGGCGACCGTCAGGTCGTCGTGCAGGGACGGCAGCAGCAGCCCCGCCTCGGCGGCGAGCTCGTCTGCCGTTCGGCCGGGGGCCGGCGACAGGATGTCGCGCTCCTCCAGGGTGCGGGCCAGGGCACGGACCCGCTCCCGGATGGCGGCTGCCCAGCGACCCTCGCGCGCGTGCTCCTCCGCCGCCCGCCGGTGCTCGTCCGCCGAGGTGACCACGTCCGCGGACACCTGCGCTGCGCGTGTCCGCCGCGTGCGCGTCATGCGCCGCAGCGACCAGACAAGCAGCCCCACCAGCCCGGCGAGCACCGCTGCCAGCAGGACCAGCGACACCGCACCCTCTGTTCCGCCTCCCCCGATCCTCGCCAGCAGGTTGTCGAACGCCTCCCAGAACCAGCGCCACAGCCGCGCGAACAGCGACTCGTGGCTGTAGCGGCTGCGGCTCAGCTCCGCGGCGGCGGCCCGGCGGGCGGCCTCGCGACCGATCTCGACCAGCGGTCCGGGGACAGTCACCACTGCGCCCGGCCCGGTGCCGCGTCCGGCTGCCAGAGGTCGTCGATGGACACCTCGCCCGGCCGGGTGGCTGCGGTCTGCAGCTCGAGGTCGAACGCCTCGGCACGCATCCGGCGGTCGGCGTAGAGCAGCCCGTAGGCGCCCGCGGTGAACGGGTAGGTCAGCATGGCCGACAACGCCTGGCCCACGCCGAGCAGCACACCGACGACGGCGGCGACCCCCGCCGAGCCGGTGGCCGAGTCGGACAGAAGCTGTGCGCCGATGGAGAAGGGGAACGACACCACGCCGCTGATCACGCCGATCAGCAGCTGCGTGACCAGGATGATGCCGAGAACGCGCCAGGTGTCGCCGCGCACCAGCCGCCACGACCTGCGCATCGCCGCGGTCACGCCCAGCCGCTCCAGCACCAGCGCAGCAGCGGAAAGGTTCAGCCGGGTGCCGAAGAACGCGGCGTACACGACCCAGGCCAGTCCGCCGACGACGCCCACCGCGATGCCCGCGCCCTCGGAGGCGGTAGCGATCGCGACTGCGAGCCCGACGATCACCCCGAACGGCACCGCGACGACGAGGCCCGTCAGCAGCGCCAGGCCGAGCAGCGCCCAGATCCGCGAGCGCGTCATCCGCCAGGCCTCGCCGATCGTGATGCGTGCGCCGAACACGGATCGGCCGAGCACGCGGGTCAGCAACCCGGTCAGGATCGTCGTGGCGACGAACGTGAGCAACAGGGAGAGGATCGAGGTCGCCGACTCGGCGGCCAGCGCCGACGCCGACACATCCTCCGGCCTCACCGGGTCGCCGAGAACACCGCCACCGGGCTCGCGCAGGGTGATGGTCCGGGCGATCGCGAGGGGCAGGCTGGTGACCACCCCGACGAGCGCCGACAGGCCCAGCGTGGCCTTCGGGTTCGCGCGGATCATCTTCACCGTGCCGTCGAGGATCTCGCCGAGACGAAGGGGCCGCAGCGGGATGATGCCGGGGCGTGGCGGCTGCGGCGCATAGCCGTAGCCGGGTCCGTACCCCGGCCCATAACCGGGTGGGTAGCCGTATCCCGGTCCGCCGTAACCAGGGCCACCCGGCGGCGGGTACTGCCCGGGCGGGTAGCCCCACGCGCCCGGACCGCCCGGAGGCGGCGCCTGGCCCGGAGGCGGCACCTGGCCCGGAGGCGGACCCGGCTGCGGTGGCTGACCGGGTGGCTGACTAGGTGGACTGCCGGGTGGCTGGCCCGGCGACTGCCATGGGTAGGGCCGCCCGTGCGGGTCCGACGGGCTGCCCGAGCCGTCGCTCATACGCCGCAGGCTACTGCAATCCGGACTCCACGCCTGAAGAGCGACAGGCCGGCCCGCGGGGAGCGCGAGGCCACGCTGACCATGCCCATCGGCTGGTTTCCGGCCAGCTGTCCGCCCAGGACGAACCGGTTGGCGGTGCCGTTCAGGCCCGGGCCGGAGCCAGTCGTTGGCTGCCGCCACCTCGTGACGGCCTGTCAACAACCAGGAATCTCGCGTCCGGTCGTCAAACGGGCGCAACAGGCGAACGACGTTCTGGCAGGGACGGGCCTTCTGGTTCGCGACATCTGGACTGGTTTGCCAAGTGTGCGGCTTGCGTACCCGCCGAGGGTCGCGGACCAGGTCGCGTCCCCGGCCGTTTTGCAGCTCCCAACTGCCGTTCCGGTCCGGGACGGCTCGGGACCTTGGTCCTGACTTTTCCGAAGGCCTGGTTTCGATGTGGCACGGCGGGGGAAGCCTGACCTTGCCCTGATGGGCGCTTCCCGTCATAACGACGACGTCGCGCACCCGAAATAGTCGAGGGGGAGGGATCGTAATGCTGCTCCGGTCCTTGGTGCTCACATGCGCCGCCCTGGTGCTCACGGCCATCCCCGCTTCCGGTGCGATCACCTCTGTCAGAGTCGGCGACAACTACTTCCATTCGTCGGTCAAGAAGGTCACGTCGGGCACACGCATCACCTGGATCAACCACGGCAACCGCTACCACACCATCACGACGCGCGGCTGGTCCGTCGTCCTTCGCCCCGGGGAGCGCTACAGCCGCCGGGTCAACCACAGCTTCCGGTATGTGTGCCTTTATCACGGGTCGATGGCCGGCAGGGTCATCGTCAGGTGAGTCCAGCAGCCTGAACGGGGGGCCGTCATCCGAGGCCGCTCGGCCTCGCTGTCCGCCCGAGCACTCCTCAGAACCCTCGCCCAGACAGCGCGGGACGAGCAGAATCGATGCCATGGTCCGGCCCGAGCGCGCGGTGCCGCTGCGCTGGCGGGTGTTCGCACTGCTCGCCATGCTGGCCTGTCTGGTTGTGGCCAACACCGCGCTTACGCTCGCCTCCCAGACCAAGCTGACCGGCCAGGAGAAGCACAAGGACGCCCTGCACCAGACCGCGCTGGTCTCCGAGCAGCTGCTGCGGCGGCTCGACGGGCAGGTGGTCGAGATCCGCGGGTTCGCACTCACGGGAGACCAGAGCTTCCTGCAGAACTACGCCATCGAGCGGATCGACGAACAGACGCTGGTCCAGCGACTCCGCGGGATGGTGCACGGCGATCGCGCGCTGGCCGTACGCGTCGACGAGCTGGAGCAGTCGATCCTGGCCTGGCGCGTGCGCGTGGCCGACCGGATCATCCGGGTCACGCTCAACGGCGGGACCGCCCGCCGGATCGAGGCGCAGCTCGACGAGCCGCTGTTCGACGACGTGCGAACCGACTCCAGACGGCTCAGCCAGACCGTCGACGCACGCCTCGACCGCATCCGGGCCACCGTCGCGAGCTCTCGGCAGCGGCTCGACCACCAGCTGATGGTCAGCTCCGTGCTCGCGTTGCTGCTCGTCGCGGGCTCGACCTGGGCGCTGCGCCGCTGGATCACACTGCCCGTGTCGCGGCTGACCTCGCAGGTACGGCGGGTCGCCGCCGGCAACCTGCAGGACCCCGTCGAGGGCACCGGCCCGGTCGAGTTCGAGCAGCTGGGACAAGACGTCGAGCTCATGCGCCGCCGGATCGTCGACGACCTCGAGGAGACCCAGCGCGCAGTGGAGGCGCTGGAGCAGAACGCACCCCTGGTGGCCAGCCTGCGCGCCCAGCTCTCGGCGACGTCGGACGCGGTGCTGCCCGCGGGGCTGCAGATCGTGGGGCGGCTGGAGCCGGCGTACGGCGTGCTCGCCGGCGACTGGTACGACATCATCAGGGTCGACGACGACCGCGCGGTGCTCGTGGTCGTGGACGTGTGCGGCCACGGCCCGCAGGCCGGGCTGCGTGCGCTGTGGCTCAAGCACCTCCTCGTACCGACGCTGGTGATGGGGCTGGAGCCCGGGGAGGCGCTGAACTGGGTGGCCGGTCAGATGGGCGACACCGGCGAGTGGTTCGCGACCTGCGTGATCGTCGAGATCGACGCCGCCACCGGACGCTGTCGCTACGCCAACGCCGGACACCCGCCCCCGCTTCTCGTCGGCGGCACCGGCATCGAGCTGCTGCCCGCGACCGGGACTCTGTTCGGCGGCCTCGCCGGTCAGCACTGGCACACCGAGGACGCGTCGCTGGCCGAGGGCCAGATGCTGGTCGTCTACACCGACGGGATCACCGAGACGCGCAACGCCGAGGGCGACGAGTTCGGCGACCAGCGTCTCTTCGCCTGCTTCCGGTCCGGGCGGCAGGCCGACCCCGCCGCGCTCGCCGACGACATCATGAAGACCGTGCACGCCTTCGGCCCCGAACGTCTCATCGACGACGCGACGCTGGCGGTGGTCACGATCGATGGCAGCCGCGAGCCGGTCACGACCCGGCCGGCGTCGTCTCCTCGGGGCTGACCGAGAGGTCCTCGCCGGTCTCGAGCAGCGTCTTGAGGCTGGACAGGATCGCCGGCCATCCGCCGCTCACGCCGCGCAGCATCTCGCTGTCGGGCTCGAAGTCGTCGTGGGTAACGGTGAGCATCACCATCGGGCCCATCGGCTCGATCTCGAAGGTCACCTTGGACCGCTTCTCCTTGCGCAGCTCGGCCAGCTTCTCGTCAGTCCAGCCGAACATCTGCGCCATCTCCGGCTGGTAGTTGTGCCAGGTGTAGGCCAGCCGCCGGTTCGGCTCGGCCTCAAGCACCTGCTGGTCCCAGTCGTGCGGGCCGTCCGCGGCGCTCATCCTCCAGTGGACCGGCGAGCCGACCTTCCAGTCCGACTCGGGGCCACCGCCACCGAAGTACCGGCGGATGAACGCCGGCTCGGTCAGCGCCGTCCACAGCTTCTCGGGGGTGGTCTTGATGTAGGTCACGTACACGAACTCGGTCTGGCTCATCGTCTGGTCCTCCAGGGCCTGCTTGAGGTCGGCGAGCGCCTGCGCGCGCTGACGGTCGTACCGGGTCATCCACCGGTCGGCGATGTCGTTGATCGGTGCCGCGTTGAGGTAGTGCCACTTCTCCCTCCCCCGCCGCGCGGTCGCGACCAGACCCGCCGCCTCCAGCACCGCGAGGTGCTTGGCCACGGCCTGTCGGGTCATCTCCAGACCCGCGCAGAGATCGCGCAGGGTCTGGCCGTTGTGGGAGTTCAGGCTGTCCAGCAGCCGTCGCCGGCTCGAGTCGGCGAGAGCCCTGAACACCGCGTCCGCCTCGGCGTCAGCCAATCGGGTAACCATTCGGTTGCATGACTCGACGTTAGGCAACCAATCAGTTGCCTGTCAACTGCGGAGGCAGCCAGGCAACGATTTGGTCAACAAAGGGGAACCGACTCTTGACAGACGGTTTCTAAACCGGTTTATCTATGCCGATGGCCGGCAAGCCGACGATCAACGACGTCGCCCGCGCAGCGGGCGTGTCGAAGGGTGCCGTGTCGTTCGCGCTGAACGACCGCCCCGGCGTCGCGCCCGAGACCCGCGACCGGATCCTCACCGTGGCCCGCGAGCTGGGCTGGACGCCGAGCCCCCGCGCACGCGCGCTCTCGGTCTCGCGGGCGCTGGCCGTCGGGATGGTCATGGCGCGGACCCCGGAGACGCTGCGCGCCGACGCGTTCTTCCCCTCGTTCATCGCCGGTCTGGAAAGCGTCCTCTCCGAGCGCGGTCAGGCGCTGCTGCTGCAGGTGGCACGCGACCACGAGGGCGAGCGGAAGACCTACCGGCGGCTGGCCGACGAGGGACGGGTCGACGGCGTGTTCATCACCGACCTCTTCGTCGACGACCCACGCCCCCGGCTGCTGGCCGAGCTGGGGCTGCCCGCCCTCGTCGTCGGCCCGGCGGTCGCCGACGAGTACTGGCCGTCCGTGGGCGTCGACGACGGCCCCGGCATCACGGCGGCCGTGCAGCACCTGGCCGGTCTCGGGCACGCGCGGATCGCGCACGTCTCGGGCCCGGTCGACATGGTCCACGGACGCTCGCGCGCGCAGGCCTGGGAACAGGCACTCGCGGCCGCGGGCCTGCCGAAGGGGCCGTGTGTGGAGGCCGACTTCTCCGCGGAGGCAGGCGCCCGCGCGACCCGCGAGCTACTGGACTCCGAGGAGCCGCCGACGGCGGTCGTCTACGCCAACGACCTGATGGCGATGGCGGGAATGTCGCTGGCACTTTCGCGCGGTATCGACGTGCCCGGTGACCTCTCGGTGACCGGCTACGACGACATCGAGATCTCCGCCCATCTACAGCCGTCGCTGACCACCGTCAGTACCGACGTCACCGAGTGGGGCCGGGCGGCCGCGGACGGGCTGCTGGAGGTCATCGAGGGACGCCCGCTGCCCAAGGTCGAGCTCGCGCCACCCCGGCTGGTGGTCCGTGACTCGACCGGACCGGTGAGAACCACGAGCACAACGAGGAAGAGCCGAGGACGTCCTGCAGAAGGTCGCCCGCGAACGGAGAAACAATGAAGAACAAGGTCATGGCGGCGACGGTGACGATGCTTGCGGTCAGTTTGACCGGAGCGTGTGGCGGTGGCTCGGGAGACTCCTCCGGAGCCACCACCGCGACCGGCCCCATCAAGGTGTGGATGTCCAACAACCCGGAGGAGATCGCCTGGGGCAAGGCGGCCGTGAAGCAGTGGAACGCCGACCATCCCGACCAGCAGGTCACCGCGCAGGAGATCCCGGCCGGTGAGACCTCCGAGGAGGTGATCGGCGCGGCGATCACCGCGGGCACGACGCCCTGCCTGGTCTTCAACACCTCGCCGGCCGCCGTGCCGCAGTTCCAGAAGCAGGGCGGACTCGTGCCGCTGAACAGCTTCGACGGTGCCGCGAAGTACATCGAGGCGCGCAGCGGCGACGTGGCGCAGCAGTACAAGTCCTCCGACGGGCAGTACTACCAGATGCCGTGGAAGTCCAACCCGGTGATGATCTTCTACAACAAGGACCTGCTGAAGAAGGCCGGCATCGACCCGCAGAACCCGCCGCTGGCGACCTACGACGAGTTCCTCGCCACCAGCCACAAGATCGTCGACAGCGGCGCCGCGCAGGCTGCCATCTGGCCGACGCCGACCAGCGAGTTCTTCCAGTCCTGGTTCGACTTCTACCCGCTGTTCGCCGCTCAGAGCGGCGGCAAGCAGCTGGTCGAGAACGGCCAGGCGGCCTTCGACGACCCCGCCGGTGACGCGGCCGCGAGCTTCTGGTCGACCATGTACGCCGACGGCCTGGCGCCCAAGGAGGTCTACAACGGTGACGCGTTCGCCGACCAGAAGGCGGCCCTGGCCATCGTGGGTCCGTGGGCGATCGCGGTCTACGGCGACGCGGTCAACTGGGGCGTGGCGCCGGTGCCGACCGAGAACGGCATGCCCGCCTCACAGATCCACACGTTCTCCGACGCCAAGAACGTCGGGATGTACTCCTCGTGCAAGAACCAGGGCACCGCGTGGGAGTTCCTGAAGTTCGCGACCAGCAAGGAGCAGGACGGCAAGCTGCTGGAGATGACCGGGCAGATGCCGCTGCGGACCGACCTGCAGTCCGTCTACGCCGACTACTTCAAGAAGAACCCGGAGTACACGATGTTCGCCGACCAGGCCTCGCGCACGGTGGAGGTGCCCAACATCGACAACTCCGTCGAGATCTGGCAGACCTTCCGCGACGAGTGGTCCAAGTCGGTGATCTTCGGCAAGGAGCCCGTCGACAGCGCGATGAACTCCGCCGCCCAGCAGATCAACCAGCTCACCGGCCAGTCCTGAGCGCCGTCCGTTCCTGATGAGGCAAGACACCGCGTCGGCCGGCGCCCCCCGGTCGAGAGGGACTAGCCGCCGGCGGTTGGCGACCGTGTTCGGTCGCCAACCGCTGGGCATCGTGCTCTCGGCGCCGTACGCCGTCTTCCTGGTGGCCGTGTTCGCCTACCCGCTGGTGCTGGCGGTGTGGATGAGCTTCCACGACTACTTCTTCACGGCCCCCGGCGTGGACGTGCCACGGCCCTTCGTGGGTCTGGACAACTACAAGGAGGTGCTGTCCGACCCAGACGTGCGGCAGGCATTCGGCAACGTCGTGGAGTTCCTGCTGATCAACGTGTCGCTCACCGTGGTGCTCTCACTGGTTCTCGCGACGGCGCTGAACGGGGCGATCCGGGGACGCGCGCTCCTGCGGGTGTCGTACTACGTCCCCTACGTCACGGCCAGCGTCGCGCTGGTCGGGGTCTGGATGTTCCTGTTCAGCCAGGACGGGCTGGTCAACCAGATGCTGGGCGACCTCGCCCCGAACCCCTCGTGGCTGATCAACGAGACGCTGGCCATGCCGGTGATCGCGCTGTTCGTCACCTGGAAACAGCTCGGCTTCTCCATCCTGCTCTACCTCGCCGCGCTGCAGAACGTGCCGAAGGAGCTGTACGAGTCGGCGGCCGTCGACGGCGCCGGGAGGTTCCGGTCCTTCCTGCACGTCACGGTTCCCGGTGTACGGCCGGCGACAGTGCTGGTGGTCATCCTGGCGACCATCACCGGCGCCAACCTTTTCACCGAGCCGTACCTGCTCACCAACGGCGGCGGCCCCAGCGGTGAGACCGCCTCGCCGGTGCTGCTGATGTACCAGAAGGGCATCGAGCAGGGGAACCCCGACACCGCCGCGGCGATCGGCGTGCTCCTTGTGATCGGCGTGCTGCTGCTCTCGCTGGTCAACAAGAAGGTCCTGGAGGAGAGCTGAGATGAGCCGCACGATGCGCTACGTCGCGCTGTACGCCGGAGCGGCGGTCTTCGTCTTCCCCTTCTACTACATGCTGATGGGGTCGCTGCAGGCCAAGCCCGACACCTCGGTCGGCGGTGCGCTGCCCAACGGCGACCTGACCCTGCACAACTACACGCAGATCAACGAGCGCGTGAACCTCATCCAGTCGCTGGTCAACTCCGGCATCTTCACCGGCGGCGTCCTGCTCGGCACCCTCGTGCTCGGGGTGCTCGCCGGCTACGCCCTGGCCCGCCTGCACTTCCGCGGGCAGGGGACGCTGTTCGCGGTGATGCTGCTGGTGCAGATCGTGCCGTTCCAGCTGCTGATCATCCCCATCTACGTCCTGGTGGTCCGCACCTACGGACTCGCCGACTCCTACGTCGGCATGATCCTGCCGTTCGCCATCAACTCCACCGCGGTGTTCGTGTTCCGGCAGTTCTTCCTGCAGCTGCCGGAGGACCTGTTCGCCGCCGCCCGCATCGACGGGGCCAGCGAGCTGCGCATCCTGTGGTCGGTGGCGCTGCCGCTGGTGCGCCCCGCCCTGCTCACCGCGACACTGCTGACCTTCATCGGGCCGTGGAACGAGTTCCTCTGGCCGTTCCTGGTCACCAAGCAGACCGACATGCAGCCGCTGGCGGTCTCGCTGGCCAACTACATCAGCAACATCGCCGGTCGGGCGGCCAACCCCTTCGGCGCCATCCTCGCCGGCGCGGTGGTGCTCGCGGCCCCCGCGGTCGCACTGCTCGTCGCGTTCCAGAAGCACTTCACCGCGTCCAACATCGGGTCCGGGATCAAGGGATGACGGCTCCGCTTCGGCTCGGCGTCATCGGAGCCGGCCGGTTCGCCGGCTTCATCGCCGAGGCGGTCAGCGACCTGCCAGACGTCAAGATCACGACGGTCGCCGACCCACGGCTCGACGCGGCCGAGGCCCTGGCGTCGCACCACGCCGCGCGCTCGACCGCGGACTGGACCGCGCTCCTCGACGACGAGGAGGTCGACGTCGTCGTGGTGGCGACGCCGCCGGCCGAGCACGCCGGCATCGCGCTGCGGTGTCTCGAGTCGGGCCGGCACGTGTTCTGCGAGAAGCCGCTGGCACTCGACGCCGGCACCGCGTGGCAGGTCGAGCAGACCGTACGCAAGACCGGACGCGTCCTCGTCGTCGACCACGTGCTGCGCTACAACCCGATCCTGAGCGCGCTGAGACGCCTCGACGGCACCCTGCTCGGGCCGTTGCAGCGGTTCTGCCTGGAGAACGACGCCAGCGACGAGGACCTCGACGAGAGGCACTGGTTCTGGGACCAGCGGCGCAGCGGCGGCGTCTTCGTCGAGCACGGCGTGCACTTCTTCGACGCGGCGGCGATGCTGTTTCGCCGTCCGGCGACGTCGGTGCAGGCGGTGGCGGCCCATCGGCCAGACGGGCCGATCGACATGGTGTCAGCCACGGTGCTGCACGGCCCCGACGTGCTGGCCACGCACACGCACAGCTTCACCCACGCCCGCCGCTGCGAGCGCCAGCTGATGCGGCTCGACTACGGGCCGGCGGAGGCCCGCGTGGAGGGCTGGATCCCCGTACGCGCGGTCATCGACCTCTGGACCGACGACACCGGCGTCGCACTCGCAGAAGACCTTCCTGGCAAGCAGTCCGAGCTCATGCAGGTGGACGGGTTCCGGCTCGGCGACCGCGCACACATCCGCGTCGACGTCGAACGTGACGCCACGGGCCAAGCGAACGCCCGCGGGAGGGGCCACGCTCTGCACATACCGCACCACGTGCACATCGAGCTCAGCCTCGGCGGAGCCGCCGCGAAGTCCGCGGTCTACGCCGAGAGTGTGCGCGCGGCCATGGCCGACCTGGTCACCTCCGTCCGTGGCCAGACCCCACCCCGCAGCGGCGCTCGTGCGGCCGCGGAGGCGGTGTCCGTCGCGGTCGCCGCCACCCGATCCGCAGAAGCCGGTCACCTCGTCGCACCCGCAGAAGGAGCCTCATGAACCGCCGCGCCAGCACTCTTACCAGACGGCGAGCCGCTGCCACCGGCCTCGCCGCGGCTCTCGTCACGATGACTCTTGGTGCCGCGGTGACGGTCGCGGGATCCGGCCCGGCCGTGGTGAAGTCGTACGACGGGCAGGGGCGGCTCGTCGAGTCCAGCACCAGCGCAGCCCGCACGGTGCCGGTGACCGTTCCTGCGGCGGGCTTCACCATCGTCCGCCGCTGACGCCACGCTCTACAGAGCGCTGACCACGAAACGAGGAGACATGTCCACGCCTTCGAACCCGACGCAGCCGCCGAGGCAGCCGCACGCCGAGTTCCCGCTCGGGCCGTTCACGCCTTACCACGCGAACCCGATCATGCGGCCCCAGGGCGACGGCTGGGAGTCGGCCAGCGTGTACAACCCGGCGGCCCTGGTCAAGGACGACCAGGTGGTGCTGCTCTACCGCGCGCACGCCGACGACATCGTGTCGCACGTGGGCCTGGCGACCAGCGACGACGGGATCCACTTCGAGCGCCGGCCCGAGCCCGTGCTCTCACCGACCGAGCCGTACGAGGAGTTCGGCGCCGAGGACCCGCGGGTCACCGAGATCGACGGCACCTACTACCTCACCTATACCGGCTGGGACCGCAGGAACGCCCGACTGTGCCTGGCCACGTCGACCGACCTGCTCAGCTGGACCAAGCACGGCCCGCTGTTCCCGGACTTCAACACGTTCGGCCCCCAGGGCAACGGCGTCGACGGCCCGTGGAGCAAGGCCGGCGGCATCCTGCCCGTGCCGGTCGACGGCCGCTATCTCATGTACTTCGGCGAGGGCTCGATCTGGTACGCGTGGTCGGACGACCTCATCCACTGGACCCCCTGCCCCAACGACGAGCCGGTGATGACGCCCACGCCCAAGGGGACGTTCGGCGAGTTCCTCGTCGAGGTCGGTCCGCCGCCGCTGGTGACCGACAACGGCCTGATCCTGCTGGTGCACAACGCCGCGGTGAAGTTCGACGACGGCTCGGTGCGCTACACCGCCGGGCAGCTGCTGTTCCACCCCGACGAGCCGGGTTCGATCCTTGCCCAGATGAACCGCCCGTGGCTGGAGCCGGAGACCTACGAGGACACCCACGGCCTGGTGTCGAACGTGACGTTCGTGGAGGGGCTGGTGCACTTCAAGGACACTTGGTTCACCTACTACGGGCAGAGCGACTCGACTCTGGGCGTCGCGACCTGCACGGTGGGAGACAGGTACTCGAGCCTGGGAGAGGGCGGATGATCTGGCTGAGGTCGCCGGCGCACCATCGCTGGCTGGAGCAGGAGACCGACCGGCTGCTGGCGTTCAGCCGGGCCGCACGCCACCCGGTGGGCGGGTTCGCCTGGCTGGACGCGGCCGGGCAGCCGCAGCTCGACCGCCCGGTCGAGCTGTGGATCACCTGCCGGATGACGCACGTCTTCGCGCTGGGCCGGCTGATGGGGCGACCCGGCTGCGGCCCGCTGGTCGACCACGGTGTCGAGGCGCTGACGTCGGTGTTCCGCGACCGAAAGCACTCCGGCTGGTACGCCAAGGTCGGCGCCGACGGACCGGTGGTGCGCGACAAGGCGGCCTACGAGCACGCGTTCGTGCTGCTGGCCGCGACGTCGGCGACCGTGGCCGGCCGGCCCCGCGCGACCGCGCTGCTCGACGAGGCGCTCGACGTCGTGGTCAACCGGTTCTGGGACGACGAGCACGGCATGGTCGTCGAGCAGTGGGACGAGACCTTCACCGACCTCGAGGACTACCGCGGCGTCAACGCGAACATGCACACGGTCGAGGCGCTGCTCGCGGCCGCCGACGTGACCGGCGACCGCAGCCTGCTCGACCGCGCGCTGCGCATCGTGACGCGGGTGGTGCACGACCTCGGACGCGCACACCACCTCCGGCTGCCCGAGCACTTCGACACGTCCTGGACGCCGCTGCTGGAGTACAACCGCGACTCGCCGGCACACCCGTTCCGGCCGTACGGCGCCACCATCGGCCACGGGCTGGAGTGGTCGCGGCTCGCGCTGCACCTGCGTGCGGCCCTCGGCGAAGACGCGCCGGGCTGGCTGCTCGACGACGCCGCCGCGCTGTTCGAGGCCTCCATTCGTGACGGCTGGTCGGTCGACGGGAGCCCCGGCTTCGTCTACACCGTCGACTGGCAAGGCCGTCCGGTCGTGCGCGAGCGGATGCACTGGGTCGTCGCGGAGGCCACCGCCACCGCCGCCGCGCTCTGGCAGGCCACCGGCGACTCCGCGTACGCCGACTGGTACGAGTTGTGGTGGGACTACATCGAACGGTTCGTCGCCGACCACCGGCTGGGGTCGTGGTGGCACGAGCTGGACGAGAACAACCTGCCCAGCGGCACGGTGTGGAACGGCAAGCCCGACACCTACCACGCGGTGCAGGCCACGCTGGTGCCCCGGCTGCCGCTCGCCCCGACGTTCGCGACCGCGCTGCGCGACGGGGCGCTGGGCTGATGGCCGCGGAGCACAGCCGGCCGATCCTGGTGGCCGGCGAGGCCCTGGTCGACATCGTGAGCGGACCGGACGGGCAGGTGATCGAGACCCGGCCCGGCGGTGCGCCGCTCAACGTCGCGGTCGGGCTGGCCAGGCTGCAGGTCCCCACGCTGCTGCTCACGTCGTTCGCGGCCGACGACCACGGCGCCATGGTCGCGCAGCACCTCGCCGAGTCCGGCGTACGGCTCGCGTCGCCCTCGCCGGGATCCGGCGCGACCTCGGTCGCGCACGCGAGCCTGGACGAGCGCGGAGCGGCCACTTACCGCTTCGACCTCACCTGGGACCCGCCGGCCGTGGCGCTCCCCGGCAACCTGCAGGCCCTGCACACCGGGTCGCTGGCGACGGTCCTCGAGCCCGGCGCCAAGGCGACCCGGGCGCTGGTCGACGACGCCAGCGCGATCGGCGCGACCATCACCTACGACCCCAACGTCCGTCCGGCCCTCCTGCCCGAACGCGAGCAGGCATGGCGCCTGGTGCGCCAGTGGGCCGCACTCGCGCACGTGGTGAAGCTCAGCGACGACGACGCCGCGTTCCTGTGCCCGGGTGCCCCTCTCGGCGAGGTCATCGACCGCCTCCTCTCCCCCGAGCTGACCCGGCTGGTCGTGGTCACCTGCGGCGCCGGCGGGGCGACCCTGGCCACTGGACGCGAACGGGTGCACGTCGAGGCGCCACGCACGAAGGTCGTCGACACGGTCGGCGCGGGCGACTCCTTCATGAGCGCACTCATCGCCGACATGGCCGGTCGTGAGCTGGCCGACCCGCAGCGGCTCACCGACACACCTCGGCAGCGGCTGCAGCAGATCGGCGCGTTCGCGGTGACCGCGGCAGCCATCACCTGCTCCCGCAGGGGCGCAGACCCGCCGTACCGGCGGGAGGTCACCATCGGCTGACGGTCACATCACCGGGAACTCCCATGCGGCGCCTTACTGTTGGGGGCGGCAGACGACGGTGGACACGGCCCTCGGGGAGGTGGCTGCGGGCGTGGTTGCCCTGGGCGGGAACACCCCCGGGCGCGGTGACGAGCCGGGCCGCGGCGCGAGCTCGCGGCTGCGGCATCGGCTGCTGCATCCACTACTGGGCGAGGGGCCGCAGGCCGCTGCCCGGCAGGCGGCCGCCCTGTTCGCGCTCGCCGGAGTGCTCGCGCTGCTGGTGGCTCCCGCCCAGCCCTCGGGCGGCGCCGCCCTGGTGGGGATCGGGCTCTCCGACCTCGCGGTGGCCACGGCCGCGTGGACGCTTCCGTGGTACCGGTGGAACCCACGCTGGACGGCCGTGCTCGCGCTGCCCGCGCTGGCGGTCCTGAGCGTCTCCACCTGGGCGTTCGGCGGCTTCGCCGCCGGGACGGGCCCCTTCTACGTCATGGTGTTCGCCTGGCTCGGCCTGCATCAGCCGGCGCGGGTCGTGGCCCTGGCCGTGCCGGCGGGTGCCGTGGCCTACCTCGTCCCGCTCGTCGTGACGGGAGCAGCGCCGGCGGTCGTTCTCAGTGCCGTGGTGCTGGTGCCGGTCGCGACGGCGATGGGCCTGCTGGTCTCCGCCCAGGTCCGGCGGCTCAACGACGCCCGCAACGCCATCGCGAGCATGGAGCAGTGGCGTGCGGCGCTGACGGCGACCCTGGCGCACGACGTCCGCTCGCCGCTGGCCACGATCTCCGGGGCCCTCGAGCTCATCGGCTCACACCCCGACCTCAGCCCGCAGCGGCGGCAGCAGCTGACCGAGGCGGCGTTGCGCCAGACCCGCAGGCTCACCCGGCTGGCCACCTCGCTGCTCGACCTGGAGCGGGTCGGGCAGGGCAGGCTGCGTCTGGACTACCGCGACGTGCGCGTCGCCGAGGCGGTCGACGGCGTGACCGAGCTGCTGGGCAGCCCGGACCTGTCGAACGAGGTCGACCCCGCACTCACCGTGCGTGCCGACTCCGAGCGGCTCGAGCAGATCCTGCTCAACGTCACGTCCAATGCCATCCGGCACGGACAGCCGCCCATCCACGTGCGCGCCAGAGGCACCGAGGAGTCCGTGGTCATCGAGGTGCGCGACCACGGTTCCGGTGTGCCCGACGACAGCCGCGGCCGGCTGTTCGAGCGCCTGGCGGTCGGCGACTCCGACCCAGACTCGGTCGGGCTGGGGCTGTGGATCGCTCGCCTGCTGGTGGAGGCACACGGCGGCACGATCGCCTACGAGGCCGGTGACCCGGGCGCCCGTTTCGTCATCTCGCTCCCCGCGGCTCCACCTGCTCCGGACGGGCAGTAGCGGAGCGGCCACATAGGGTGGTCCCGGGACCAAGGTCTTGGTGCGCGCCGAGGCGCCGGTGAGGCAGGATGAGACTGTTCACGGTCCACCGAGATTCCCCCACTCGCAATCGTCCCCTCGGTGGTCAGGCCGACCGCCTAGCACGCCGTCCCCCACGCGGTCTGCAGGGCGGTCGGCGTCGTCGTCTACGGCCGGAACACGACTCGGGGAGCAGGGCTCAGGCCGGTACGTCCACCTGCAGCATCGTGCCGGTGGTGTCTGACGCGACCTTCAGGTGACCGCCCGCGTCCCGGACGATATCGGCGAGGACGGCGAGGCCGAACCTCCCCGACTCCCCTATCTGGTCGTTCACGCGGGCTCCGCCGCGACCGTCGTCGCTCACCCGCAGGGTGACCCTGCCGTTCTGCCGCTGCACGCTCACCCAGACGTTGGTCGCGCAGGCGTGTTTCTCGACGTTGCGGATGGCCTCCTGGCTGCTGCGGTAGAGCAGCTCGTTGACCCGGTGGCTGAGCTCCTGCTGCAGCTCGTACGACAGGTGACCGCTGATCTCCCGGCTCGGCAGCCGTGCGAGCAGGTCGGACAGCGCCGACTCCAGACCCGTCTGGTCCAGGTTGGGCGGATAGATGCCCACGATGGCCGAGCGCAGCGCCCGCACGCTGTTACGCACCGAGCCCGCCGCCTTGGTCAGTGTCTGGCGGGTGCGCTCGTCCTCGGCGCTCTCGGCCTCTGCCGTCAGGCCGAGCGACAGCCCCGACATCTCCTGCACGGGGCCGTCGTGGAGGTCGCCGGCGATGATGCGGCGCTCGCGGAACGAGGCCTCCACCACCTCCTGCATCAGCGCCTCCCGCTCACGCTGCCCGCGCCGGAAGCGACGGATCAGCGTGACCGCCAGCACCAGCTCGAGCCCCGCCGCACTGAGCAGGGTGAGGATCAGCACCGGGGTGAAGCTGTCTGCGATCTCCTTGCTCGCGTTCGCGATCAGCGCGCTGCGCTGGTAGGTCTCGAAGAGCAGCCACCCTCCGTCGGGGTTCCTGATCCGCGTGTAGACCTCGGTGAGCGGACCCAGGCCGTGCTCGTACCGGTGCTCCTGCCGGTCGAGCGCGGAGAGCGCGGCGAACGAGCCGCCGGACTCGAGTGCGGCCAGCTGCTGGTCCTCGAGCGGCTCGCTGAGTCCCACCAGCGGCGGGACGTCCGAGTAGATGATCGTGCCCGTCCTGCCCTCGGGCTGCCAGATCTTCACCCGCACCACAGGTCCGGCCGGCCGGGGCTGGACGATCTGCTTCACCAGGGCGTCGAGCCGTGCGTTCACCTCGTGCGGCGCTGCGGGCAGCATGCGCGCGGTCAGCTTGTTCTCGACCTTGTCCGCGTCGAGATGCGTCAGCGTGCGTGCCTCGTTGAGCGCTTGCGTCTCGGCAAGCTGACGTACGACCGCGACCCCGGATGCAGCGACCACGAGCATCCCGAGGAAACCCACTGTCACAAGAGCAATGACGAAGCGCGCAGCCGAGTCTCTGCGGCTCTCCACATCCGAAATGGTACGCGTGCAGATGACGACAAGGAGGGGTCCGTGCGTACCGGATCTCAAGGTTTCACAGACCACACGACCGAGCGCTTCGAACCGCGCCGAGGCGACCGAAAAGGAGTGAACGCAAGGTGACGACAAGGCTTGTAGGAGCAGCCCACTTGGCATCGACACATAGCCCCATTGGGCCAAGCGATCCGCCCTCTTGATCTGTCTTCACGCGGTTTGTTCGAGACACTTCAACAAGGCTTTACCGATATCGCGGTCGCAACGTCTTCCCGCCTCTAGTCACCATGACTAGTGTCGTTGCCGAAGCGTCGTCCCGGCCCCCGACGATGCCGCGTCGAGAATAGGCCGAGGCCGCTTGGCCGGTGTCCGGGTTGAAACCGCAAACAAAGTTTGCCGTTCGCAACCGGTCCCCAAATCAAGCCACGGGGCCCTGTTTGCAGTTGTGTGCACGATCGTCTGGGGGAGGCGAGTCGTGAGTCCGAGACCTCACACCATCTCCGTGACAGTGGGCGGACGCGCGGGTCGACAGCCGCCAGCCGGCCGGGCGGACAGCCGGTCGGATCGACGGTGCGGCTGCGCACGCGGTTGTTCTGACACCCGACTTCGGTGAGAGCAGAGAGGAAGTCACGGAGAAGATGCGCATCGTTCTGGTGCTCGCCTTGCCGCGCGAGGCCGCCAGCGTCCCGCTGGTGCGGCACACCGCGAAAGAGGCGCTTGTCCGGGCAGGCGTGACCGACGAGTGTGCAGAAGAGGTGGAAGTGGCCCTGAGCGAGGCGTGCACCAACGCCTACCGGCATGCCCAGAGCGGCGAGAGCTTCGAGGTCGTGCTCAACGTCGGTGACGACGAGCTGACGGTCGACGTGATGGACGACGGGACCGGCGTACAGCCCGCGGTTCCGGTCATGATGCCGAGCCCGTCGGCCGACGGCGGCCGCGGCGTATCGCTGATGGATGCGTTCTGTGACCAGGTGGTGTTCGACTCGGTCGGCGGAAACGGCGGGTGGGTGCGCCTGCGGAAACGGCTTCGCTGGGCGGACGACGCACCGTTCCACGGCCGGTGCACGCAGAGGCAGCGTCGGCTCCGGCCCGTCCAGCAGCGAAGGGGAGCGGGCTGACCGAGCCGGGCAGAGGGCCTCGGCAGGCCTGTCGCTCTCGACGGAGTGCCGGGCTCGGCGTGGGGGGCCGGGCCCGGCACCCGCACGAGCGGGTGCTGACCGCAACCACCTCCCGGGTTAGTGTCAGCAGCCATGACCTACTCGATGCTGACCCACCTGGAGTGCTCGAGGACCGGCGAGCGGTACGACGCCGACGCGGTACAAGGGCTGAGCCGCGAGGGCGCCCCGCTGCTGGCGCGCTACGACCTCGAGGCGGTGCGGGCGGCAGTCGGGCCGGAGGAGATCGCGACACGGCCACCGGACCTGTGGCGCTACCACGAGGTGCTGCCGGTGCGTGACCCGGCACACGTGACCACCCTCGGTGAGGGCATGACACCCCTGCTGCCGCTGCCGCGTTACGGCGCGTCGGTGGGCCTGCCCAGCCTGCTGATGAAGGACGAGTCGCTGGTGCCGACGGGATCGTTCAAGGCGCGCGGCGCCGCGGTGGGAGTGTCCCGGGCGCGCGAGCTGGGCGTGAAGGCCGTGGCGATGCCGACCAACGGCAACGCCGGCGCGGCCTGGTCGGTCTACGCGGCGCGGGCCGGGATGGACAGCCTGGTCGTCATGCCCGTGGACGCACCGGAGATCACCCGGCGTGAGTGCATCGCCGCCGGCGCCGAGCTGTACCTGGTCGACGGTCTGATCAACCACGCGGGAGCGCTGGTGAACGCGGCGGTGGCGGACCGCCCGGGATACCAGGAGGTCTCCACGCTGAAGGAGCCCTACCGGATCGAGGGCAAGAAGACGATGGGCTACGAGATCGTCGAGCAGCTGGGCTGGCGGGTGCCCGACGTGATCGCGTACCCCGCCGGCGGCGGCGTCGGGATCATCGGCATCTACAAGGCACTGCGCGAGATGCAGCAGATGGGGTGGATCGGAGCCAAGCTGCCGCGTCTGGTGGCCGTGCAGGCGCAGGGATGCTCGCCGCTGGTGGACGCCTACCGCGCCGGCGACACCGAGAGCCGCCCCGCGGAGAACTCGCACACGGTGGCGTTCGGCATCAACGTCCCCAAGGCGCTCGGTGACTTCCTTGTCCTGCAGGCCGTACGCGACACCGGGGGCACCGCTGTCGCAGTCAGCGACGACGACCTGCTGGCCGAGGTGACCCGGCTGGCCGACCGCGAGGGGACCTTCATCTGCCCCGAGGGCGCGGCGTGCATGGCGGCGGTACGCCACCTCCGTAGCGCGGGCTGGCTGACCGGCGGCGAGGAGGTGGTCGTGCTGAACACCGGTGCGGGCCTGAAGTACCCCGAGACGGTGCCGGTGGAGGCACCGACCCTCAGCCGCGACGGCGAGATCCCCGCCAACGGGCGGAGCCGGGGCTAGACCTCTTTCGGCGGCGTCACAGGCCGGGCGTGGCCTCGATCCGGCCGGCGGTGACCGCCTCCTGCAGCAGCCGGTAGTCGGCGGCGTTCTGCTCGGCGTACGCCTCGGCGAAGTCGGCCATCGCCTTGTCGAAGGTGTCGGAGGTCCCCAGGTATCCCGCGATCGCGAAGCGGTCGCCCGACCGGGCGTGCGCCCGGGCGAGGATGCGCCCGCACAGGTCCCCGTACCGCGGCAGGCCCACGGGGCGCAGCTGGTCGATCTCGGCTCCGCCCTTCCAGTCGGCGAGCTGACGGACGTAGAAGTCCCGGCTGACTCCGTCGAGCCCCATGCTGCGGTGCCAGCCGAGGAACATGTCCGAGACGGTCTGCATGTGCCGCTGCCCGAGGACCACGCGCTGCCCCTCGTTGCGCCCGGCGGAGGCCTCCCCCGTGTACGCCGCGACCACCGACGGTCCGGCCTCCTTCACCTGCAGGATCAGCATGTCCGCGTCGTCGCGCCCGACCAGCAGCACCACCCAGCAACGCGTGCCGACGCTGCCGACACCGACGACCTTGCGCGCGATGTCGACCAGCCGGTACTGCTCCAGCAGCCAGCGCCGGTCGGGCTGCAGGCTGCGGCCGTACGCCCGCAGGATCTGCCGGAGGCGGCTCTCCAGCTCGGCGCGCTCGCCACCGGGGAGCAGGTCCTCCAGGGTGACCAGCAGCGGCGGCGCGGAGACGAACCTGCGCTGCCCGTCGCGGATCTCGGTGAGCTTGTGAACCGCCCGGTCGCTGCTGCGCGTGCGAGCCTTCGCCATCACCCCCTCGAGGCGACCGCGGGACTTGGCGTCGAGCGCCAGCTCGGCGAGGAGCCTGGGGTCCTCCACGTCGAGGTGCTCGTACCAGACGTCGAGGTGACGCATCGTGGCGTACCGCCCCATCGCCTCGCGGTAGCCGGCGGCTGCCGCTGTCACCGCGCGTCGCCGGTCGGCGCGGGAGAAGTCCCGGTCCTGTCCGGCGATCTCCAGGCTCGCGCACAACCGTTTGACGTCCCACTCCCACGGGCCGCGGGTGGTCTCGTCGAAGTCGTTGAGGTCGAAGACGAGGTGACGCTCGGGCGAGGCGTACAGACCGAAGTTGGACAGATGCGCGTCCCCGCAGATCTGGGTCGTGAACCCCGAGGTCGCCGTGGTCGCCAGGTCCCCGGCCATCACCGCAGCCGCGCCCCGGTAGAAGGCGAACGGCGAGGCGAGCATCCGGCCGTAGCGAACCGGGTTCAGCTCCGGCAACCGCGTCGCCGCCTGCGCCTCCAGCACGTCAATCGGGTTCGCGCGTCCGGGTGCCGCCGCGAACTCCCCGTGACCCGACCGCGGCGCCCGCGCTCTGGCCCCCTTCCCGCGCAGCCGGTGCTCGTCGGCCGTCTCGCCGTCGGTGCGTGTGCGGCTGGTGGAGCGGGCCGCCCGCGAACGGTCCTCGGCGCTCTCGGCTGCATGGGTCGTCGTCATCGCAAAACCTCCCCGGGCTCCCTGTGGATCGTCGTTGACACCGCGGTGCCCTCGCCTCACCCCACGCGGGTGATTCACGTCCACGGCGGCGTCGCGCACCATGGATGCGGGACGGTCGACCGGACCGAGGAGCCGCGTATGTCAGGGGAGGTGCTCGGCGTCGACGGTGCCCCGGCGATCCGGCTGACGTGGCTCGGTCACGCGACCGTGCTCGTCGAGGACCGGGCGCGGGTGCTGACCGACCCGGTGCTCACGAGCCGCCTGCTGCATCTGCACCGCCGTGCCGGCGAGACGCCCGCCGCGGCGCCACCCGAGCTCGATGCGGTGGTCGTGTCACACCTGCACAGCGACCACCTGCACCTGCCGTCGCTGCGGCTGCTCGCGCCGGGCACGCCCGTGCTCGTGCCGCGCGGTTCCGCCGGGCTGCTCCGTGGCACCGGCGTGGAGCCGATCGAGATGTCCCGCGGTGACGCCGTGTCCGTCGCGGGCGCGACGATCACGGCGGTGCCCGCGCATCACGCCGGGTCGAGGTGGCCGTGGTCGCGGCTGCACTGCGCCGCCCTGGGCTACGTCATCGTCGGCAACGGTGCCACCTACTTCGCCGGCGACACCGTGGCCTTCCCCGAGATGGCCACGCTGCACCCGCGGCTCGACGTCGCGCTGCTCCCCGTCGGCGGCTGGGGACCGTGGCTGCGCGGCCAGCACCTCGAGCCGGCCGGCGCCGCCCGGTGCCTGCGGGAGCTCCGGCCGAGCGTGGCCGTGCCCGTCCACTACGGCACGCTGTGGCCGACCGGCCTGCGCTGGCTGCGGCCAGGTGTGTTCCATGAGCCGGGCCGTACGTTCGCCGCGCATGCGGCGGCGTCGGCGCCCCGAGTCGACGTGCGCGTGGTCGCGCCCGGCGGCTCGACGACGGTGCGGGTGGCGTCTGGGCGCACCCTGCAGCAGCGGGACCGGTCAGATCAGTCCGGCCGCGCGGGCGGTGTGTAGCGCGTGGCTGCGCCGGGTCACGCCGAGCTTGGCGTACAGCGAGGACACGTGGGTCTTGACCGTGTTCTCGGTGATCACCAGCGTCGCCGCGATGTCGGCGTAGGAGCTTCCGTGCGCGAGCTCGAACAGCACGTCGCTCTCACGCCGGGTGAGCGGTGGAACGGTGGCCTGCGTCGGCGTGCCTCCCGTGCGGGGCTCGGCGTGTGCCGACAGGGTCGCGTTGTGGGCCCGGGCGGCCAGGTCGGCGTGGCTGACGGCCTCGTGCAGCTCACGCCTCCACGCTGAGTCCTCGACCGTCGCGAGCCTGGCGAGGAGCACCGACACCGGGCTGCCGTGGAAGCTCCACCCGAGGAAGGGCACGACATAGCGCTGTGGTGCGGTGGCCCGCACCGCGTCCAGCATCAGTGCGTCGGCACGCTGCCGGTTGCCGCGGCCGTCGGCGACCTGGGCGGCACAGACCAGGGCGTGCGGGAGCACGAAGGGACCCAGCGGCTCCAGCCGACCCGAGATCACCCGCGAGAGCAGCTCCTCGGCACGCGACAGGTCGGAGTCCATGTCTGCCAGCGCCGCGTCGAGGCACGCGGCCTCGGCATCGGCACCGATCCCGGCCAGGTGTGCCGACAGCGCCCGCAGGCCGATGGCGTCGCCTGCCCCGATCGCGTACGCGCAGCGCTCGAGGTCGAGCAGCACGCTCATGTGACGGGACATCTCCAGCGGCAGCTGCGGGCTGGCGGCGAGAACGGTCCGGCCGTCCGCGCCGCGTGCGGCCGCCAGTCGCGCCTCCAGCAGGAGCCCGAGCAGCGCCGTGGTGCCGTCGGACTCCGGGGCGCCCTGGGAGACCGGCTCCTGCGGCGGCCGCAGGGCCCACGGCAGGGTCTGCTGGTGGGCGAGCTCGAGGACCAGCGCGGCGCGGTCGCGGCACTCGTCGGGCACACCACGCCCGCCGGAGACCAGTCCGAGCACCTCGGTCGCCGCCTCGATGGCGGCCACGTTGCGGGCCTGCAGCAGCTCGGCGACGGCGAGCCGGGAGAGCGCGTCCGGGAGCAGCCCTCGGAACCCCGACTGCCGGCAGATCGCGACCGACGTCGCCAGGTGGTCCGTGGCAGCGGGGAGCTGCCCGAGCCACGTCTCGGCGGAGGCGAGCTCCACGAGGAGCAGCGCACGACGCGCCAGCGAGATCGGACGGGGACGGCGCGCGATCAGCGCGTTCGCGTCCGCGATCGCGGCCTGCGTGGCGTCGTTGCCGCCGACCGACCGGATCAGGTGGACCAGGGCGAGGTCGAACTCGTCGGGGTGGATGTCGGCTTCGGTGTCGGTGGGCTCCTCGGCGGTACGGCGGAGGATGCGCTGGCACCAGTGCGCCGCCTCCGCGAGGTGGCCCTGGCGGCGGCGGGTCAGCGCCATCGCGAGCCACGTGCGCGGGCGGGCGGCGATGACGTCGGGGGCCGCGGCCGCCAGCCGGTGCAGGTCGTCGGCGTGTCCCTCGGCGAGCAGGTCCAGGCCCAGCTCGGCGACCATGTCCGCCGCCTCCTCGAACGCGCGCACCCACAGCATCCGGCGCAGGGCGCTCTGGATGTCACCGTGGGCCTTGTCCAGGGCCGCGGCCTTCAGCACCACGGCACGGGCGCGGAGCACCTCGACGCCGCCGGCGGCCACCCGGCGCCGTAGGACCTCGCGCAGCAGCGGGTGCAGCCGGAACCGCACCTGGCCGGTCGCGTCCTCCGCCGGGGAGGGCTCGCGGCTGACCAGCAGGCCGACCCGCTCCAGCTCCTCCAGCACGTCACCGGCCTGCGGGTCCCCGGCGAGCCGGGCCGCGTCCGAACGTGTGACCGCCGGCTCTCCGGCGATGCACAGCAGGACGTGGCGCTGGCGCTCGACCAGCGAGGAGAACACCTGGCTCGCAAGCGCGTCCGCCAGCCCGAGTCCGGTGCTGGTCACCTGCTCGAGGGTGAACGAGACCGAACCCGGGTCCCTGCGCAGCTGCTGGCCGGCGAGCACGAGCACGGCCGCCCACCCGTCGGCGTACCTGACGATGGAGTCGACATGCCCGCCGTTGTGGGCACCGGCGTGCAGCACGACCAGCTTGCGTGCCTCCTGCACGGTCATGCGCAGCTGGTGGCCGCGCAGCACGTTGACCTTCTCCTGTATCTCCAGCAGCAGCAGCGGGACCGGCGGGTCCCACCGGCTCAGCAGGACCAGGTGTACGGAGTCCGGGCACCGGTTGAGCAGCTCGCCGAGGAGCACGAAGCAGCTGTGCGGCAGCTCGTGCGCGTCGTCGACGACGACCACCTCGCGTGCCTTGAGCGGCTCGAGGGCCTCGCACAGCTCCGCGATCTGCTCCTCCACGGTGCCGTCGAGAGTCGGCTCCCCGGGCGCTTCCGCCGCCTCGAGGAGCTGGCGTCCGATGGAACGGACGTCGAGGTTCTGGTGGGCGTTGAGCCATCGCACGCAGACGTCGGCGTGGTCGCGTGCCCAGCGTGCGAGCGTCACGGTCTTGCCGGCACCGGCCGGGGCGACCACCAGCGTCAGAGGTCGTTCCACGGCGACGTCGATGCGCGCCAGCAGCCGGGGACGCTCGACCCAGGGTTGCGGCACCACCGGCATGCGGTCGAGACGCTGCCGGTCGTGTGTCGCAGCCCTGAGGTTGCCCTCCCTGGCCACGGGCTTCGTCGACGTGCTCATGCGGGGCCCTCCCTCCCTGTGGGCCACCTCGTCCAGAATGTTCACAGAGTCCGCGTAAGTTCAAGTACACCAAGTGACTAGTTCTTTCGGGGCCGCCTGGCGCCGCGACGGCGTCGGAGCGGTCGGGAGTCGCCTGAAACGGGCGATGCGCCGTCTCCGGGCGGGACTCAGGATGGCCTTACCGTCGGCTTGGTAGGTGACCCGGTGCCCCGCTATCTGATCCGCGTTGACCAGCGGCTCTCCGAAGATCTTGCCTCGGCGTTCCCGAACCTCTCCAGCAGGGTTCAACCGGTCCAGACAGTGCTGACCGGCTCGTTCGCGGACGCCGAGGAGCTGTCGGGTGTGCTGAACTACCTGCGCGCCATGGGCGTGGACATCGTGGAGCTGGTCCGCATCCCCGACGACACCTCGTCCGAGTCCTCGCCGGTCACGCCGACACCCTGAGGGTGCCGAGCACGCGAAGAGGACGCCGGGCGACCGGCGTCCTCTGTGCGCTGTGAGGTGCTGGCGTGCCTGTCCTACTGCTCGAAGACCTCCCGCAGCGCGGCCTCCTGCTCGTCGCTGAGGTTGGTGTACAGCAGCTCCGGCCGGTGCTGCTGAGCGAACGCGTCCTTCACCTTGTCCACGACGGCGTCCGAGGAGAGCACGAACAGGGCCGAGGTCCCCGGGGTGACCTTGTCGCGTACGCGGTTGATGAAGGCGTCGTCGATGCCGACGTCGGTGAGGGATCCGGCCAGCGCGCCGGTGGCCGCGCCGATGGCCGCACCGAGCAGCGGCACGAAGAAGATCAGCCCGAAGAGCATGCCCCAGAACGCACCTCCGAGCGCCCCGCTGGCGGTGAGGTTGTGCAGCTGCTGGGTCTTCGGCTTCTTCGTGCCCTCCTCCCAGCTCACCGTGGCGGCGTCGTGGACCTTGATGAGCTCCTGCGAGGCGAGCTGCTTCAGGGTCTCCGATGCCTCCTCGGCGCCCTTGACGGAGTCGAACTTCCACACGGTCAACGTGGCCATGGCGAACCTGTCCTTTCGCTTCAGTCTTGTGGGATCGGCCCGGCAGCGCTGCGCTAGGCGATCTGCTCGTCGCCGTGCACGATCAGCGCCCACAGGACGAGGACGTCGAGCACGATGATCAGCAGGGACCAGAACGGGTAGGCCGGCAGGAACAGCAGCTGCGCGAGCATGTTGAGCATGACCACGCCGACCGCCGCGATCCGCGCCCAGGTGGCGCCCTGCATGAGGAAGACGCCGGTGGTCGCGACCAGGATGCCGACGACCAGGTGGATCCAGCCCCACGTCGACACGTCGAACACCACCGCGCCGCGCGCGCCGGTGACGAAGATGCCGTCCGCGAAGATCGCGGCCAGTCCGTTGATCGCGTTGAACACGCCGAGCATCAGCATCATGGCGGCGGTGAACACGATCCATCCCACCCATGCGGTGGGCTTGTGAGCCGCGGGGGTGTGCTGCGCTGTCACGTCGTTCCTCCCTTACACCTGCCCACGCCGGGTGGGCACCGTGACCGGTCGCTGCCAGCCTCGTCACCGGAGCGGGCAGGAGCATCCCCCGAGGAGGGTGAGATCACCCGTCCGGCAGCTCAGACGTTTCTGACCTCGCTGCCGTGCATGCACAGCGCCCAGACGACGAGCACGTCGAGGGCGATCACCAGCGCCGACCACACCGGGTAGGTCGGGAGGAACATCATCTGCGAGACGGCGCCGAGCCCGACGAGCACGGCCGCGACCACGCGCGCCCACGTCGTGCCCTGCAGGACCGCCAGGCCGACGAGCAGCTGGAGGGCGCCGAGCACCAGGTGCACCCACCCCCAGGTCGTCAGGTCGAGCAGCAGCGGCTGGCCGTCGGCGGCGGCGAAGAGGTGCCCGGTCAGCGCGTAGATCGCCTGGATCAGCGTGAAGACACCGATCACCGACAGCAGCATGCCGGCGAGGACCACCAGGCTCGCCCACATGGTCACCGGGCCGACTTCGGGTTCGGAGGAGTTGACTGCCATGTCGCACGCACCTTCCCGGCCGTGTCACCGGCCACCTCCGACGCTAGGCACGCGCGAGTGCCTACGGCTCACCGGAAAACGGCGAGAAGGACGAGCTACCCGCCGAGCCGCGGGCGCCGGAGCCGGAGGCGATGTGTCGGTGCGGGGACGGGGCCTGGACCGGCCCTCGCGACAGCGGGCGACCTCCCCCCGGCGCCGGACAACAGCGGCACGAGCCAGCGGGAGCTGGGGTCGACGTCGACGAGCAGGGCCTTGGTCAGCAGGCTCAGCGGGATGGCCAGCAGCGCGCCCAGCGGACCGAGCACCCAGGTCCAGAAGACCAGCGACAGGAACGTCAGGCTGGTGGACAGGCCGACCGCGTCGCCGACGAACTTGGGCTGGATCACCGACTGGATCACCACGTTGAGCAGGCTGTAGCCGATCACCACCTCGAGGCAGCCACGCACGCCCCCTTCGAACAACCCGAGGATCGCCGGCGGGATGACACCGATGACGAAGCCGATGTTGGGGATGTAGTTGGTGATGAACGCCAGCAGACCCCACAGCAGGGGGACTGGTATGGCCAGCAGGTAGAGCAGCCCGATGTCGAGCACGGCCACGATGGCCCCGAAGATCGTGGACACGATCAGGTACCTGCGGGTGCCGACCGCGAACGACGCCAGCGCCGAGACGAAGCCTCCCCGGCTCGCCTCGGCCGCGCTCAGCGAGCGGGGGAACCACGTCGCGTCGAAGGCCAGGAACAGCAGCAGGGTGATGATGAAGAACAGGTCGGACAGCACGCCGAGCAGGCTGCCCAGGAGACTGGAGAACAGGTTGACGAGCTGGCCCGGGTCGAAGGCGTTCTCCACCGCGGCGATCTGCGCGTCACCCACCCCGACGTTGTTCAGCCAGGTGGTCGCCTCCGCCACCAGCCGGGTCATGTCATCCCGGTAGGTGGGCAGCAGCGTGGCGAACCGGGTGAGCGCCACCACCAGCGAGATCGCGAGACCGAAAAGGATCGCGTAGACGGTCACGATCATGACGAGGGTCGCGGCCCATCCCGGCAGGTGGCGCCGCACCAGCCAGCCGCGCATCGGGTGGACGCCGATCGTCAGCACCAGGGCGAGGAACGCCGGTGCCACCAGCTCTGAGATGCTCTTCAGACCCGCGACGACGATGACGCTGGCCGCCGCGCCGAGCAACACCAGCAGGCCCCGAGGTAGGGCGGGGGCCCGTTGCGGAAGCGGTTCCGTCATGGGGCGTGCCTCGGCAGCATGCACCAAGTGTCGGGCCACGCCGCCCCGCGCGCGCTCACCCGAAACGGGCGATAGGGGCATCGAGCCCGTCACGAGGTGAGCCGGGAGCGGAACAGGAGGCGCACCGTGGCCACGATCGCGGCCACGAACACGACGTCGAAGATCATCTGGATGATCACCAGCACGCGTGCGAGCTGGCCGACGGCGTGCACGTCTCCGAACCCGACCGTGGTCAGGGTCGACAACGTGAAGTACAGCGAGTCAGTGCGTGTCTTCAGGTCCGCGATCTGCCCGGGTGACGAGAGCTCGAGCAGGAAGTAGGCGGCGGCGAAGAACACCACGACCAGCTCGAGCAGCATGACGAGGCTCTGCAGGTTCGCGCCCGCGTCCATGGCGAGCTGTCGGCGCACCTGCCCGGTGATGGCCCAGCCGAGGATCCCGATGCCCACCAGGGTGAGCCCGACGCTGACGAGGGTGTCGCTGGACAGGCCCAGGGTGCCCACCGGTACGGCGTAGTAGATGACCAGCAGCCCGACCGCACAGAGCACCTGCCGTAACCAGGCCGGGCGACGCAGCCGGACGTTCATACGCCGGTCCTCGTCGACGTGCTCGCCGGCGCCTGCCGGTGACCGAGCCGCTCCAGGACCGACACGAGGACGCGGTGCAGCTGCTCGGCGCCCTGGATCGGCGGGGAGCTGTCGGGTACGAGGTCGACCGGCGCGATCAGCATCGCGTGGTCCTGCCACCCGCCGAGGCCTCCGTGACAGCCCAGCAGCCCCTCGAAGGCGGCCACCTCCCCGGTCGACTCGTCCACGGCGCTGTTGACGTACAGGTCGGGCGCCTCCGGGATCTCCAGCGCCCGCAGGATCACGCCCGGTGCGTGCGGCCCGAAGACGGCCAGCGGGTCGACGCCGGTCACGTGGCCGTCGAGCAGCCGGTGCGAGCCGTCCGCCCCGACGACCAGCGGACCGACCTCGCCGCTGACGCCGGCGACGAAGCCAACGCCCGGGTGCGCGGCCAGCCCGCTCACCAGCTGCGGCCAGCGCTGCTGCACCTCCTCCATCGTCAGGCGTTCCGGGCCGCGCACGTAGACCAGCCCGAGGTTGCCCGAGCCCAGTGCGATCAGGTCCGCGCCGTCGGAGGTGTCAGGGGTCGTCGTGCGCGAACGCACCCGCGCGGCCACCGAGTCCGCGACGCGTTCCGACGCCGACCCCTCGCCGGCGAGGTCGTCGAGCAGCACCTCGGCGCGACCCCACCCCTCGACGTGGTCGAGGATCGCGGTGACGTCTGCGGCGGCGAGGTCCTGGCACAGGTCGCCCAGGCTCTGCCCGTACCGCGACGCGAACGGCTCGCCCTGTGCCTGGCCGTGGTCGGAGAGCACGAGGATGCGGTAGCGCCGCGGAGCGAGCGCGGCCACCTGCTCCAGCACCGACAGCACCCGGTCGAGCGACTCCAGCACCCGTAGCGACTCGATCCGGCTGCCGCCGGCGTGGTGGGCGACCTCGTCGTAGTCGACGTAGTCGACGTAGATGCTGTGGGTGCCCTGCATCATCTCCTCCGCCACGATGGCGGTGTTGAGGTCGCGTAGCAGCCCGTTGGTGACCGCTCGAAGGATGGCGAACGTCCACGGTCGCCGCACCCGAGGTTGGACCTGGCGCCGTCTCTGCTGCGCGGCCTGGAACCTCTCCTTGATCACCTCGCCGACGGTGCGCGACACGCTGCGCATGAAGCCGTCGGGCCGCATCATGAACCGGCTGACGGCGCGCCGGGTGCCACGCGAGCCTCGGGTGAGCGAGACCTTGCTCATCGTCATCGAGGTGCGCGGCGCGTCACCGGAGAACAGGTTCGACACCGAGATGCCGTCGGCGCACAGCAGCCCGGCGCCGTTGCTGGCACGCGCCTCGATGACGGCCGCGTCGGCGGGCCGGTTCGCGACCAGCACCCGGCCGAGCTCGCGGTCGTACCACCGGAAGGCCGGAACCCCTGCGCACGTGCCGTGCAGGATGCCCTGCTGGCTGGCCGGTGTCGTGCACGGCATCTGCACGGTCCACTGGTGCAGCCGGTGGCTGCCCTCGCCCGTCCACCGGTGCAGGGTCGGCATGGAGCCCGACTGCAGCGCCCACTGCGCGACCGGGAAGGGCACGCCGTCCAGCTGGACGAAGAGGACGCCGTCGACGTCCGGGTCGGGCACCACGGGCCGGCGGCGGCCCTGACGCCGGGCGCGTCGGCGCAGCGAGGCGACGAACGCCTCGTCGGTGCCCGAGGTCGCGCCCCAGGTGAGCAGCGTCGTCACCGCCGCGGCCACCCAGGTCGCCAGCACCACGACCCAGAAGGAGGTGGTCACGATGCCGGGCACGGCCAGCAGCGCGAAGTGCATGATGATCGCCTGGCCGAAGATCGCCAGCAGCGCGACGGCCGCCCACCCCACGACCGCCGCGACCTCGACGAACACCGGGCGGATGAGCACGCCGAAGACCGCGGTGACCGCGGCGGCGATCACGAACAGCCACGACGACTCGGCGCTCAGACCGGGGAGGATCTCGGCCGCGACGATCAGGGCGACCGAGCTGATCAGCCAGGACAGACCCATGCGCGCCAGGTCGCCCACGCGTACGCGCATCAGTCCCCCTCGTCACCGGGCCGGGGCATGCACTCAGTGTTGTGCGGCCCCGCCCACACAGGCTCACCCACCAGGGGTGAGCCCTCCCTCGTGCTGGTGGCCGCCGTCGGGGGCGGTGGGGCCGCCTTCACGCCGCCGGGTGAACCGCTGGGCCAGCCGTGCGGCGACCGCCTGGTACCAGCGGTTGAGCCGTGGCTCGACGACCGCGACCCTGCCGAGGACGCAGCCCACCACGAGGATCCCGCCGAAGATCAGCAGCCATGTCGACGCCGCGAACACCAGGCCGAGCGCCCCGAACTGGGAGACGTTGGCCGCGACGTACGGAGGCATGAAGACCTCGGACAGCCTGGTCAGTGCGGCCAGACCCACCGAGGTCAGCAGGGCACCGGGCAGTAGGTTGCGCCACGGCTCGCGCCCACGAAGCAGCACGTACTGCGTCCACCACCACAGGGCGGTCCCCGCGGCCACCTGCCCCAGCAGTCTCCAGAGTCCAGCGCCCGGCAGTACGGAGAGGGCGGCGAGGATGAGGGTCAGCACCTCCAGGTAGGCAACACACCCGACGATCCAGAGGAGGCTGCGGCGCATGCCCGGGAGGCCGCCGATGTGCGGTTGCAGCCACGTGCGCTCGTAGAGCCGCTGCAGCGCCCGGGCGTACGTCGTCGCCGACAGGAGGACGACGACCAGGCCGACGACTCCCGTCTGCGTCCGGATCTCCTCCGCGCTCATCACGTTCTCGATGGCGTCGAGTGCGGATCCGTGTACGGACATCACGTCCGCGAGCTGGGAGACCACGTTGTCGCGGACGAGCGCAGGGCTGAACGCGGCGATGACCACGAACAACGGCACCATCGCGAACAGGCTCTGCGCCGCCACCACGACCATGCGGTCGATGAACTCGACCCGGATCAGGTCGTCGAGCGCCATGCGAACGCCGGGAACGACGTCAAGAAGCCTGATACCCCAAGCCCGCAGACGCGCGAGGTCCACGTTCATCCGCCGTTGCAGTCAGCGCCACTCAGGACCTCGTTGACCGCCGCCTTCAGCGCCGGGATCGACTGCTGCACTGCGGCGACCACATCGCCGATCGAGGCGTTGTCGGGCAGGTTTCCGATGTTCGACGAGAGCTGGTTCAGCGACTTCTCGATCGTGTTCGCGTTCGCCTTGAGAACGCCTCCGACGTTGTCGCTGACCTTGCGGAGGGCTGTCAGGAACCCGTCGACGGACTGCTGGACCTCAGTCCGGCTCGAGTCGAGGCTGAGCCGCTCCAGGTCGGCGGCGGACGCCTTCAGGTCGGTGATGCTGTTGCACAGCTGTTCCTGCGCGGTCGGTGTGGAGCTGCCGCCGCACCCGACCAGCAGGACCTGCGCAAGGCAGGTCACGATCACCACGGCCAAACCTCGGCGGCCTCGACCGCTGATCCTCCACATCACGGACCTCCGTCCGGGCCCGGCCGCGACGGCTCCTCAGGCGCCTGCGGCTCCTCTGACGATGAAATGCCGACGCCCGGCGGGCAGCATCACCCGCAGCGGGTGAAGTCCGGCGCGCACGACAACACGGCCGGTTGCAGCCAGATCACCCATCAGGGGGGATGTCACCGGCTGCCTTTCCGGACGAGTCTGGCGGGGATGGTGGAGGTGGGACGGCAGAGCCAGGAGTCGACGCTGCAGGGTAGGGCCTACCTGCGGCTGGTTCTCCTCGGTGGCCTCATCGGCATCCCCGCGGCGTTCGTCGCGGCGCTGTTCCTCGCCGTGGTGAACCTGCTCGTGACCTGGCTGTGGGACGACCTGCCGTCCGCGCTCGGAGCCTCCTCGCCGCCGTGGTACCTGGTGGTCGGGCTTCCCGTGGTCGGCGCTCTCGTGGTGCTCGCCGCGCGTGTCCTGCTGCCCGGCGACGGTGGTGGGCACTCACCGCTCGACGGCTTCGCCAGCGGCGTGACCCCGGTGTCGTTCGCGCCCGGAATCGCGCTCGCCGCGCTGGGCACGCTCGCGTTCGGCGCGGTGCTGGGTCCCGAGGCGCCGCTGATCGCTCTCGGGTCTGCGGTGGGCGTCGCGGTCACCGGCTTCGTCAAGCTCAACGCCCGCGAGACCAAGGTGGTGGGCTCGGCCGGCTCGTTCTCCGCCATCTCGGCGCTGTTCGACGGCCCGCTGGTCGCCGGCATGCTCCTGCTGGAGTCGAGCGTCGGGCTCGGCGCCGCGGTCATCCCCACGCTGCTGCCTGGTCTGGTGGCGGCCGCGGTCGGCTACGTGATCTTCATCGGTCTCGGGAACTGGGCCGGCCTGGGCACGACGGTGCTGGCGGTACCCGGGCTGCCGCCCTACGTCGGCACAAGCGTGCGCGACCTGGTCGTCGCCGTGGTCATCGGGTTCGTGGCCGCGCTGCTGATGACCGTGGTGCGGCGGGTCGGCGGGCGTGTGCGCGACCTGACCGGGGGTCGCACGAGGATGGTGGTGGTCCTGGTCTGCGGGGGTCTTGTCACCGGTCTGCTGGCCCAGCTCGCGGTCGGGCTGGGCGCCGACTCGCAGATGGTGCTGTTCTCCGGGCAGGCCGCAATGCCCGACATCGTGCGTGAGGGGTCGGCTGCCGTCGTGCTGGTGGTTCTCGTCGCCAAGGCGCTCGGGTACGCCGTGTGCCTCGGGTGTGGCTTCCGGGGCGGCCCGGTGTTCCCCGCCGTCTTCATCGGCACGACGCTGGCGACGCTGGCGGTCGTGTGGCTGGGCGTGTCGCCCACGCTGGCCGTCGTCGTCGGCGCGTCCGCGGGCATGGCGTCGATGACGAGACTGCTGTTCGCGTCGCTGCTGCTGGCCACCCTGCTCGCCGGGACGCAGGGCTTCGACGCGGTGCCGGCCGCGGTCCTCGGGGCGTCGACCGCATGGGTCACCGTCACCGCGCTGGCCCGGCGCAGCGAGCCGGCTCAGCGCCCATCGTCACCCACCCACTGACCCACCCGTTTGACCCATTCGCTGACCGCCTTGCGAGCCCGTACCCCCGGGTGTACGGCTGCAGAGAGAGCCGCATCTCACGCCTAATCGGCTCCTTCGGAGGGAGCGTGTTTCCACCATGACCACAGAGCCGGGCAAGGTTCACCGCGGCGCCTTGCACACCCCGCACCTGCGGGCACGTAGCGAGACCAAGACCAAGACCGAGAGCCGGCTGACCGCCGGTTCCATGACCAAGTACGCCGCCGAGCTCATCGGCACGTTCTTCCTGATGCTGACCGTCGCCACCGCCGCCGGCGAGGGGGCCGCGCTCGCCGCCGTCGCGATCGGGTCGGCCCTGATGGTGATGGTGTACGCGACGGGGCACATCTCCGGCGGCCACCTGAACCCCGCGGTCTCGCTGGCCGCGGTCATCCGGGGGCGGCTCGCCGTCGGCGAGCTGGTGCCGTACTGGATCGCGCAGGTGGCGGGTGCGCTGCTTGCCGCGCTGATCGGGATGTGGCTGGTCAACATCCCGCAGGCCGCCGCGTTCTCGGGCAGCCTGATCCTGAAGGTGTTCGTGTCCGAGCTGCTGTTCACGTTCGCGCTGGCCTTCGTGGTGCTCAACGCCGCGACCTCCAAGGACCACCCGGGCAACAGCTTCTACGGCCTCGCGATCGGCTTCACGGTGCTCGCCGGCGCCGTGGCCGTCGGGCCGATCTCCGGTGGCGCGTTCAACCCGGCGGTGGCAATCGGCATGTCGCTGGCGGGCCTGGCCGCGTGGGCGTCGATCTGGATCTACCTCGTCGCCTGCCTGCTCGGCGGCGCGCTGGCAGGGCTGGTCTTCAACCTGCTCAACCCCGAGGACACCTGACGGTTTCCCCGCTTCACCCCGCGACCACGGCCGCGGGGTGTTTGCGCTGACCGCGCGACTACGGGCAGGCTCGCTGCAGAGACCGATGCGGCCGGGAAGGGAACCTCATGGTTGGAGAGCAACGCGTCCTCGGCATGGTGCTGGCCGGCGGTGCCGGAAAGCGGCTCATGCCGCTCACCGCAGACCGGGCGAAGCCGGCGGTGCCGTTCGGCGGTGCGCACCGGCTGGTCGACTTCGTCCTCTCCAACCTGGTCAACGGAGGCCTGCACCGGCTGTGCGTGCTGACGCAGTACAAGTCACACTCCCTCGACCGGCACATCAGCTCGACGTGGCGCATGTCGTCGCTGCTAGGTCACTACGTCACGCCGGTCCCCGCACAGCAGCGGCGCGGGCCGTACTGGTACCAGGGCAGCGCGGACGCGATCTACCAGAGCCTCAACCTCATCTACGACGAGAAGCCCGACCACATCGTGGTGTTCGGCGCCGACCACGTCTACCGCATGGACCCGCGGCAGATGCTCGACCAGCACCTCGCCAACGGGGCGGGGGCCACCGTCGCCGGCATCCGCGTACCCCGTGACCAGGCGAGCGCCTTCGGGGTCATCGACACCAAGGACGGCACCAGCATCTCGGCCTTCCTGGAGAAGCCGTCCGACCCGCCCGGGCTGCCCGACGACCCCGACCAGACCTACGTGTCGATGGGCAACTACATCTTCGACGCGGAGACGCTGGTGAAGGCACTGCGCGAGGACGCGGCAGACGAGAGCTCCGCGCACGACATGGGCGGCAACATCATCCCGATGCTGGTCGAGCAGGGCCAGGCACAGGTCTACGACTTCGACAGCAACGTCGTGCCCGGGGAGACGCCGCGCGACCACGGGTACTGGCGCGACGTCGGGACCATCGACGCCTACTACGAGGCGCACATGGACCTGATCTCGGTGCACCCGGTGTTCAACCTGTACAACACGAGGTGGCCGATCTTCGCGGAGAACTCCCAGCGTCCACCGGCGAAGTTCGTCGCCGGCGGCCACGCGTCCGACTCGATGGTGTGCGCCGGGTCGATCATCTCCGGCGCGCAGGTGACGCACTCGGTGATCTCCCCCGACGTGACGGTCGAGGAAGGCGCGGTCGTGCAGGCGTCGGTGCTGCTCGACGGCGTGCGGGTCGGCCGCGGCGCGGTGGTGCGCAACGCGATCCTGGACAAGAACGTGGTCGTCGGCGAAGGCGCGCACCTCGGTGTCGACCTGCCGCACGACCGCGAGCACTACCACGTCAGCGAGGGCGACATCGTCGTCCTCGGCAAGGGACAGCAGGTCGTGTGACCCCCCGGCGGTGCGTCAGCCGGACACCAGCGAGCGGTAGAGGTCGTGCGTGCGCTGGGCGATCTCCTGCCAGGAGAACCTGCTGACCGCGCGTTCCCGGCCGGCGGCACCCATGCGCGCGGCCAGTGAGGTGTCGGCCAGCAGCACGTTGACCTTCTCGGCGAAGTCGGCGACGAAGCGGTCCGGGTCGACCGGTGTGCCGGTGCCGTCGGTGACCTGCTCGATCGGCACCAGTAGGCCGGTCACCTCGTCGTCCACGACCTCCGGGATTCCTCCGGTCGCGGTGGCCACCACCGCGGCCTCGCACGCCATCGCCTCGAGGTTGACGATCCCCATCGGCTCGTAGACCGAGGGGCAGACGAACACCGTCGCGTGGCTGAGGATCTGCACCACGTCGTTCTTGGGCAGCATCTCGGAGATCCACACGACGCCCTGCCGCTCGGCGCGCAGCTCCTCCATCAGGCCGGTCACCTCGGCCGCGATCTCGGGCGTGTCCGGCGCGCCCGCGCAGAGCACGACCTGCGCGTCGGGGGCGAACGCACGCGCGGAGCGCAGCAGGTACGGCAGGCCCTTCTGCCGCGTGATGCGGCCGACGAACACCACCGAGGGGCGGGACGGGTCGATGCCGTGCTTCTCGAGCACGTCTGTGGACGGGTCGGGGGCGTACGCGTCGGTGTCGATGCCGTTGTGGATCACCGACACCCGGTCGGGGTCGATGCCCTCGTAGCTGCGCAGCACGTCGTCGCGCATACCCGCCGACACCGCGATCACGGCGTCGGCGTCCATCAGCGCGGAGCGCTCGCACCACGACGAGAGCGCGTAGCCGCCGCCGAGCTGCTCGGCCTTCCACGGGCGCAGCGGCTCCAGGCTGTGCGTGGTGGCGACGTGCGGAACGCCGTGCAGCAGCTTGGCCACGTGCCCGGCCAGGTTGGCGTACCAGGTGTGGCTGTGCACGAGGTCGGCTCCCTCGCAGGCGGCCGCCATCTCCAGGTCGACACCCATCACCTGCAGCGCCGCGTTGGCGGTCTCCAGGCCGCCGGGCACCCGGTAGGCGGAGACGTCGGGCTCCTCACGCGGCCCGCCGAAGCAGTGCACCCGCACCTCGTCGAGCCTGCGCAGCTCGCCGACCAGCTGCTCCACGTGGACACCGGCTCCGCCGTAGACGTCCGGCGGGTACTCACGGCTCAGCACATCGACACGCATGCGGGCAGCGTATCTACGCGGGCGGGGAGGTCATGGGAGGCCAGGCGTCGGCCCACGGCCGAATGCTCTCGTAGGCCGCCGCGACCGCCAGGACCGTCGCGTCGGACCAGCGAGGTCCGGTGACCTGCATCCCGAGGGGCAGCCCCGCGTCGTCGAAGCCCGTCGGCACCGCACACGACGGCTGTCCGGTGAGGTTGGCCGGGAGCGAGAGCATGCACCAGTCGTCGAAGAACGGGTCGACCGGCGTCCCGTCGATCACCGCCGGACCGGTCACGTCGACACCGAAGGCGGGCAGCGGCACCGATGGCGTCAGCAGCACGTCGTAGTCGGTGAAGAACTCCTCCCACCGCCGCGTGTAGTCGACGCGCTGGTACTGCGCGTCCAGGTAGGCCCGCGCCGGCGTGGTCCGCCCCGCCTCGATGATCTCGCGGGTGCCGGGGGCGATGAGGTCACCGTGCGCGTCGAGCAGCGGTCCCTCGGAGGCGAAGCCCTCGGGCACGGCGATGTCGTTCCACAGCGGCGTGGGGTACGGCGCTTCCGGACCTGCCTCGAACACCCGGGCGCCGGCGTCGGCGAGTGCGTCGACGGCACGGCGGAAGGCCGTACGCACCGCCGGCTCGACCGAGGCCCAGCCGAGGTCCTCGGAGACCGCCACCCGCTGGGCCGACCAGTCGACCGGCCGGTCAACGGCCCTCCGCAGGTCGCCCAGGTCGACCGGCCAGGTCAGGTCGTCGTCGGCAGCGGCTCCGGCCATGACCGACAGCGCGAGCGCGGAGTCGCGGACCGTCCGGGTGAGTGGTCCGTCGACCGACAGGGTCGGCCAGGCGCGGAAGCCCGGCATCTTCGGGACCAGGCCGAACGTGGGCTTGTGGCCGACCAGTCCGCAGAAGGCAGCGGGGATGCGTACCGAACCACCGCCGTCGGTGCCGATCGCGACCGGCGGGCCGCCGTACGCCACCGACGCCGCCGCGCCACCGCTCGACCCGCCCGGTGTGCGGTCGAGCGACCAGGGGTTGCGGGTCAGTCCCCAGACGTCGTTGTCGGTGTAACCGCGGTAGCAGAACTCAGGATTGTTCGTCTTGCCGACGACAACCGCGCCGGCATCCTTGAGCCGGGCGACGGGCACGGCGTCGCGGTGCGGCACGAAGTCGCGCAGCGCGGCCGAGCCGTTGGTGGCGGGAACACCGGCCATCCAGATGTGGTCCTTGACCGACACGGGTACGCCGAGGAGGGGTGGAAGGTCGGCGACGGCGTCGGCTGACTCGCGGGCAGCGTCGGCTCTGCGCTCGTCGGCCTTCTTTGCGGAGGCGATCGCCTCCTCACGCAGCACGAGGGTGAAGGCGTTGACCTCGCCCTCCATCTCGTCGATGCGCCGCAGGCAGCGTTCGACCAGCTCCTCGGAGGTGACGTCCCCGGCGCGTACGGCGGACGCGGCGGCCCAGGCGTCGTCGGTCGTCCCCATGCCCGTTCAGGACTCCGAGCGCAGCTCGGGACGCATGTGGTGCACGGCCTCCTCCTCCAGGGCCGACGCCTCGCGGGCGGCGACCTCCGACTCCGCGGCGACGTCGACGTTGCGCATCAGCAGCCAGTACAGGACTCCCGACACCGGCAGCCCGATGAACAGGGAGAAGTCGGCGCCGCCGAAGGCCTTCGCGACCGGTCCCTCGTACAGGCCGGTGCTGAAGAACGGCGCCATGGCGGCGAACCCGGCCAGGTAGGACAGGATGCCGCGCCAGTTCCAGCGGCCGTAGATCCCCTTCGGGTTGAAGATCTCGCCGATGGCGTAGTGGCCGCGGCGCACGATGAAGTAGTCGACGAGGTTGACCGCCGTCCACGGGATGAACAGGTACAGCACCAGCAGCAGGAAGTTCTCGAAGTTCTCCAGGAACGACTCGGTGCTGAGCAGCGCGAGCACCAGGGAGATCAGCGCGGTGAAGGTGATGGTCAGCAGGCGCACCCGCAGGGTCGGCTGGATCCGCTTGAACGAGTCGGAGGCGCTGATCAGCGTGAGGGACCCGCCGTACAGGTTCAGCGCGGTCACAGAGATCAGGCCGAGCGCGGAGAAGATCAGGATGACGTCGCCGAAGCCGGAGAACAGCTGGTCGCCGGCGTCTTTCAGTGAGGTGATCGTGTCGAACTTGGATCCCGCCCATGCGGCGAGCGCGGAGCCGATGCTCATGATCCAGACCGCACCGAGGGCCGAGCCGCCGTAGGTCCACCAGAACGTCTTGCGCACGGTCACGTCCGGCGGAAGGTAGCGGGAGTAGTCGGAGACGTAGATCGCCCAGCTGATCTGGTAGCCGGCGACCACCGAGAACTGCAGCAGGAACGGCACCAGGTCGAAGTCGCCGAGGTCGAAGGAGCCGGCCGGGTAGGACAGCGTCATCACGAGGATGCTGAGGATGCCGAACACGACCAGGAAGCCGTACGTGAGCCCCTGCTCCATACGGTGGATCAGGTCGTACCCGAAGACCGCGGCGGCCACCGCGAGGACGGTGGCGATGACGATCCAGAGCTTCTCACTGCCGAGACCGGTCGTGTTGGTGGCGTCGGCCGCCAGCACTGTGTTGAAGATGTTGAAGCCGGCGTACTGCAGATAGGCGAACAACCACACCAGGATCGCGCCGACGTAACCGAACTGTGGCCGGGACTGGATCATCTGCGGCAACCCGAGCTGCGGTCCCTGCGCCGAGTGCGCGGCCATGAAGAAGGTGCCGATGAAGACGCCGAGGATGACGGCGATGAGTGACCAGATCAGGTTGCCGCCGGTGGTGACGCCCAGGACCCCCACCGCAAGCGTGGCGATCTGCGCATTGCTCATGAACCACAGCGGGCCGAGATGCCACAGCTGCCCGTGTCGCTCCTTGAGCGGCACATAGTCGATCGAGCGGACCTCGATGCCGCTGATCTTGGTGCCCTCCTGGGTGGTGGCGCCGGTGGTCATGGCCGACCTCCTCGTGACGGTGCGCGGCCCCGCGGAAGGTTGATACCCGCAGCGTTACGACTCTATCCGTGCCAGGGGGCAAGGTGTCTATAGCGTCGTCTACCCCGTCGGTCTCGGTTCTTCTCAGATCCCTTGTGGACAAGGAGCTCTGGGCGCTGTTAGGCAGGGGTGGCTGTCGGTGGTCGGTTGTAGGTTTCTTGCATGGTCAGCGAACAGGTCACCGAGCTCTCCGAGCTCAGCG